>NZ_JBFAXR010000102.1:0-31947 GCF_040680895.1 Streptomyces sp. NPDC051940
CTCCCGAAAGGCACGATCATGCGCTTCATTTCTGAGCAGCGTCTCGACGACGGCGTCCTCGAGCGCGAATTCCTCCTCGGTGAGATTCCCGGCACCCTGTGGACGCCGGAGTCCGCCGCACCGGCCCCGCTGGTCCTGATGGCCCACAACAACGGTCTGCCCAAGGCCGACCCCCGGCTGGTGGCCCGGGCCCGGTACACCGCGGCCCGCGGGTACGTGGTGGCCACCATCGACGCCGCCGGGTGCGGTGACCGGCCCCGTTCCGCCGCCGCCGAGCAGGCCCGCGCAGAGCTCCGGCGGGCGATGCGGGCCGGGGAGCCGGTCGACGAGATCTTCGAGTCCTTCATCGGGCCGATGGTCGAGGGCGCGGTGCCGGACTGGCGGACCACGCTGGACGCCCTGCTCGAGCTGCCCGAGGTCGGCGGGCCGGTCGGTTACTCCGGGGGGTGGACCGCCCTCGGTATCCGGCTGGCGGTGGTCGAGCCGCGGATCGCCGCCGCCGGGTTCTTCGCCGGGGGGTACGTGCCGCGTGCCCAGCGTGAGGAGGCCCGGCGGGTCGGTATTCCGCTGCTGTTCCTGCTGCAGTGGGACGACGAGGGGAACCCCCGGCAGCGGGCGCTGGAGCTGTTCGACGCCTTCGGCAGCAAGGAGAAGACGCTGCACGCCAATCTGGGCGGGCACACCGGTACGCCGTTCTTCGAGCTGGAGGACGGGTGCCGGTTCCTGGACCGGCATCTGAGGTGAGGCCGGGCCGGCTGACGGATCACTAGTCGAGCGGTCAGGAATCGAGAAGCGGCGCGCGGCGGGCGCTTCTAGCGTGGTGTGCATGGGAGAAATCGAGTACGTCACGCTGGATGCGGCCGATGCGTCGGCCGCGCGTCGCTTCTACGCCGAGGCCTTCGGGCTGGACGACCGGTCGCAGGTCAGGGTGCGGGAGGCCGGGGCGGAGAGCAGCGGGTTCCGTGGGTTCACGCTGTCGCTGACCGTGGCGCAGCCGTCGGTCGTCGACAGCTATGTGCGGTCCGCGCTCGACGCCGGGGCCACGGTGCTGAAGCCGGCCGCGAAGTCGCTGTGGGGGTACGGCTGTGTGGTGCAGGCGCCCGACGGGGCGATCTGGAACCTGGCGACCTCCGCGAAGAAGGACGCCGGGCCCGTGGAGCGGCGGTTCGACGCGCTGGTGCTGCTGCTGGGCGTGGCGGACGTCCCGGCCAGCCGCCGGTTCTACACCGGGCAGGGCTTCACCGTGGGCAAGAGCTTCGCGCGGATGTACGTGGAGTTCGAGGCCGGGGACAGCCCGGTGAAGCTGGGCCTGTACCGGCGGCGGGCGCTGGCGAAGAGCGCCGGGGTGCCGGCGGAGGGCAGCGGGTCGCACGGGATCACCATCGCCGGGGATGCCGGGGCGGCCACCGACCCGGACGGGTTCGCGTGGGAGGCCGCGGCGCCGGCGGCCTCCGCGTCCTGAGGGCTGCTCGGGCTGCCCGAGCCGCGCGTCCCGGCCCGGGCCGCCCGAACCGACCAAGCCGTCCGAGCCGTCCGAGCCGCCCCGCGCCCCCCGCCCCTCAGGCCGACAGCGCCGAGGCTCCCGCCCCCGCGCACGTCGTCGCCAGGGCGTCCAGCGACAGGCCCAGCGTCTGCGCCAGCGCCGCGATCGTGAAGAACGCGGGCGTGGGAGCCCGGCCGGTCTCGATCTTGCGGAGGGTCTCCGGGGAGAGCCCGGCCGCCAGTGCCACGTCGACCATGCTGCGCGGGCCGCGGGCCTCGCGCAGGAGGGCGCCGAGGTGCTCGCCGCGGCGGCGTTCTTCGGGGGTGAGCGGAGTGCGTACCATGACCGTGATACTAATACCGGTATAAGAATTGGTCACGGTGCGGGTGCGGGAGGGGTCAAACGCCCATGGTGGAGCTGAAGAGCGCGGCGGCGCTGGACGCGATGCGGGAGGCCGGGCGCGTGGTGGCGCAGGCGCTGGCCGCGGTGCGGGACGCGGCAGGTGTCGGGGTGTCGTTGACGGAGCTGGACGGCGTGGCGCGCGAGGTGCTGGCGAAGGCCGGTGCGACGTCGCCGTTCCTGGGCTACCGGCCGTCGTTCGCGCCGGTGCCGTTCCCCGGGGTGATCTGCGCCTCGGTCAACGACGCCGTCGTGCACGGCATCCCGGACGGCTACCGGCTGCGCGACGGGGACCTGGTGAGCATCGACTGCGGGGCGCATCTGGACGGCTGGACGGGCGATTCGGCGATCTCGTTCACCGTGGGGACGCCGCGCCCCGCCGACGCGGCGCTCATCGAGGCCACCCAGCGGGCGCTGGACGCGGGGATCGCCCAGATGCGCGCCGGCAACCGGATCGGCGACGTCTCGTACGCCATCGGCGAGGTCGCGAAGGCGACGGGCGCGGGCATGCCCGCCGACTTCGGCGGCCACGGCATCGGCCGCCGTATGCACGAGGACCCGCACCTGCCCAACCGGGGCCGCCCCGGCCGGGGTTTCCCGCTGCGGCCGGGTCTGGTGCTGGCGATCGAGCCGATGTTCATGGCCGGCGGGCAGGACGCGTACGACGTGGACGGCGACGGCTGGACGCTGCGCACCGCGGACGGCAGCCGCGCGGCGCACATCGAGCACACGGTGGCCGTCACGGAGGACGGCCCGCGCATCCTCACCCTGCTGTGAGCCGGCGGCCGGCGACCGGGGAGGATCGGCGTATGAACGAGATCATCCTGATGTCCGATCCCGAGGTCGCGGCCGTCCCCGTGCGCGAGTGCGGCGAGCCGCTGGTCGACGTGCGCGCGGACGGCCGGCTGCTGGTCGACGGCCGCAAGGACGACGACTCCGGCGGCGCCTGCGGCCGGCTGCGGCTCGGGGTACTGGAGCGTCTCGTACAGGCGCAGGCGCTGCTCCCGGACGGGCTGCGCCTGCTGTACGTCGAGGGGTACCGGCCCCCGTCGCTGCAGCGCCGCTACTTCGAGGAGTACGCCGAGGGGCTGCGCGCCGCGAACCCGGGCTGGCCGCCGGCGCAGGTGCACCGGCAGGCCAGCCGTTATGTGTCGCCGCCGGACATCGCCCCGCACAGCGCGGGCGCGGCCGTCGACCTGACGCTCGCCGACGCGCGGGGCCGCGAGCTGGACCTGGGCACCCGGATGAACGCCAGCCCCGAGGAGAGCGCCGGCGCCTGCTACACCGACGCGCCGGGCATCGCGGACGAGGCGCGGGCGAACCGCGCGCTGCTGGGCCGGGTGCTGGCCTCCGCCGGGCTGGTCAACTACCCGACGGAGTGGTGGCACTGGTCGTACGGCGACCGCTACTGGGCGCTCATGTCCGGCGCGGACGCCGCCTGTTACGGGCCGCGGGAGCAGGTCTGACCGCGCTCACGGAGCGGTGACGACCTGACCCGCCCACGACAGCCCGCCGCCGAAGGCGATGAGCAGCACCGGCCCGCCGCTGGGCAGTTCGCCGCGCTCGACGAGCTTGGACAGCGCGAGCGGTACGGACGCCGCGGAGGTGTTGCCTGAGTCGACGACGTCGCGGGCGACGACGATGTCCTCGGGCAGGCCGAGCGGGCGCAGGGACGCCTCGATGATGCGCAGGTTGGCCTGGTGGGTGACGATGCCCGCCAGGTCCGCGGGCTCGAGGCCGGCCGCCGCGCAGGTGTCGCGGATGAGACCGGGCAGCTGCGAGGTGACCCAGCGGAAGACGGTCTGGCCGTCCTGCCCGAAGCGGGGCTGCCACGCGTCCAGCAGGCGTACGGCGGGGCCGAGTTCGGGGGCGGAGCCCCACACGACGGGGTGAACGCCGGGCTTGTCGGTGGCGGACAGGACCGCCGCGCCCGCGCCGTCGCCGAGGAGGATGCAGGAGGACCGGTCGGTCCAGTCGGTGACGTCGGACATCTTCTCGGCGCCGATGACGAGCGCGTGCCGGGCGGCGCCCGCGCTCAGCGAGTGGTCGGCGAGGGCGAGGGCCGTACAGAAGCCCGCGCAGCCGTTGTTGATGTCGAAGGCGACCGGGGAGGGCAGCCCGAGGCGCGCGGCGACCTGGGCCGCGGTGGAGGGGCAGCGGTCGCGGTTGGAGCAGGTGGCGACGGTGATGAGGCCGATGTCGGAGGGTGCCAGGCCCGCCGCGGCGAGGGCCTTGGCGGCGGCCGCGGTGGCCAGGTCGGCGACGGTCTCGTCCTCGGCGGCGATCCGGCGGGTGGCGATGCCGGTGCGGCGGCGTATCCACTCGTCGTTGGTGTCGACCATCGTGGCGAGCTCGTCGTTGGTGAGGACGCGCTCCGGCTGGTAGTGGCCGAGGGCGGTGATGCGGGATCCGGGCATACGGTCCTCCAGTGCGGGTGGGGCGCCGCTTCGGGGACGTGAGGCGGCGCGGCCGGTCGGTCCGGGGACGGGGTGGGCCGGGCGGCTGTCCGGAATATAGCAACCGATCGGTCGTAAGCTAAGTGGGTGTCCGCTGGCTAGGATGGCGGTATTCATCCCGGATGAATCCCGGGAGATCCGCCGTATGACCGTGGAGGGGTCCGCCGTATGAGCGTGAGGAGGCCCGCCCCATGAGCCCGCGCCGTTCCGTCGCCGAGGCCCGCAGGACGCGCGAGCGGATCCTCGACCGCGGTATCGCCATCGCCTCCGTGGAGGGCCTGGAGGGCCTGACCATCGGCCGGCTCGCCACCGATCTCGGCATGAGCAAGGCCGGGGTGCTGGGGCATTTCGGCAGCAAGGAGGCCCTGCAGCTGGCCGCGCTGGAGGAGGCGTCCGCGATCTTCAACCGGGTGGTCTGGGAGCCGGCCGCCCAGCTGGCGCCCGGGCTGACGCGGCTGCGCGCGGTGTGCGAGCGGTGGATCACGTATCTGGAGCGGGAGAAGGGCGCGTTCCCCGGCGGCTGCCTGTTCACCACGGCGTCGATGGAGTTCGACGCGCGCGGCGGCCCGGTGCACGACGCCGTGGCGCGGCTGTTCCTGGTGTGGCGGCGGCGCCTGGCGCACGAGGTGTGGCTCGCGGCGGCGGCGGAGGAGCTGCCGCGGGAGACGGACCCGCAGCAGGTCGCCTTCGAGCTGATGGGCCTGTACATGGTGCTGAACCAGTCGGTCCAGCTGATCGGCGACGCCTCAGCCCCGGACCGCACCCGCCGGGCGGTGGCCCGGCTTCTGGGCGGCGGGGGCTGAGGCGTTCTCAGCCAGCGCGTCCTCAGTCCCGCAGCGCGTCCTCGAGCTCCTTGCGCAGGCGCAGCTTGGGGCGGGCGCCGACCAGCTGCATGACGGGCTCCCCGCCCCGGAACAGCATCAGCGTCGGCATCGACAGCACCCCGTAGGCGGCCTGCGTGCCCGGGTTGCGGTCGACGTCGAGGGTGACGAACCGCAGCCGGCCCGCCTCCTCCTCGGCGAGCGACTCCAGCACCGGGGCGATCTGGCGGCAGGGCGGGCACCAGTCGGCGGTGAAGTCGACCAGGACGGGCAGCTCGGAGGCGAGGACCTCGGCGGCGAAGGTGTCGTCGGTGACGGCGGGTACGAGATCGGTGGCCTGGGCCATGGTCAGTCCTCCATCGGGGTCGTGAGTTCGCACAGGGGGGCGGTTCCGGTCGCGGGCGGGTGCAGCAGCGCGGACCGGGCCAGCCGGCCCGCGATCTCCTCCCGTACCCCGGTGAGCCGGCCGATCAGCGCGTCGAGCTGCTCGAGCTTCCGGCGGTAGACGTCCAGCGAGGCGGGGCAGTCGTCGCCCTCCTCGTGGCCCGAGCGCAGGCACTCCACGAACGGCCGCGTCTCCTCCAGCTCGAAGCCGAAGTCCTGCAGCTGGCGGATCTCCAGCAGCAGCCGCAGATCCTCCTCGTCGTACGAGCGGTTGCCGCTCCCGTCGCGCCGCGCGGGCAGCAGCCCGCGTGACTCGTAGTACCTGAGGGCGCGCGTGGTCGTCCCCGCCCTGTCGGCCAGCTCTCCGATCCGCATGCCTTCGACGGTAGACGTTGACGCTGACGTCAACGCCAGCGCTTCTTCTACGACGGGATTGTTCTGCCTACGCGGGGTTCCCGGCCGGTGCCCGGCACGCGCGCAGCTCCGTGCCCAGCATCGCCACGACCACCAGCACCAGCGCCGCCAGCTGCGCCACCGCCGTCGAGGCGGTCCCCAGCGGCACCGTCGCCAGCGCCAGCGCCGCGCCCGCCGCCCGGTACACCCGGGGGGTGAGGCCCAGCGACCAGCGGAAGCAGAAGTCGCCGGCCAGATACAGCGCCACCCCGCCGCCCAGCGCCAGCGCGGGCCCGGCCGCCAGCTGCTCGTCGAGATGGCCGAGGGACTTCTTCACCCCGGCCGCCAGCACCACGACGCCCAGCAGCATCGGGATGAAGGAGTAGTAGTACGCGAAGAGCGTGGTCCGCCAGCGGTCGGTCAGGGGCACCGCCCGCAGCGCCTCGTCGGCGGCCTCGCTGTCCCGTACGAAGAACGTCCACCACAGCGAGGCGACCAGCGCCAGGCCCAGCAGCAGGCCGGTGAAGAACAGCAGGTTCAGATTGGGGTGCTCGAGCCCCACGCCCACCGCGATCACGGACTCGCCGAAGGCGACGATCAGCAGCAGCCCGTGCCGCTCGGTGAAGTGCCCGACGTCGACACCGCCGAGACGTACCACCACGTCACCGCCCGACGTCCCGGCGGCGGCCCGCCGGGCGGAGAACCAGCGCAGCCCGAAGGTGTTGACGAACTGCAGCCCGATCGCCCCCGCCCAGAGCGCGACGGCCGTGGTGCCGGACGTGGTCCCGGCGATCAGCACCAGCAGCGCGCCGAGCACGTTCGTCGGGGCGTACGTCAGCACCATCCGCCCGTGCGACTGGGTGTACAGGCTGCCGTGCAGCAGTACGACGAGCAGATAGCCGATGCCGAAGACCACCCCGTCGCCGTCGAACGCACCGGGGATGGCCAGGGCGCAGACCAGGAACGCGGCCATGCCGCCCATCAGCAGCAGCCGGCGGGAGGTGCGGTCCGGGGGGACCTGGTTGGTGAGGTAGACGTAGGCCGCGTACATCCAGAACAGGACGACGAACAGCGCCACGACCTGACCGAAGGCGCTCACCGTCAGGTCGCCCGCGAGCTTCACGGTGAGCTGGGTGAGGGTGAAGACGAAGACCAGGTCGAAGAACAGCTCCAGCGTGGAGACGCGGACCTCGTCCTCCCCGTTCCTGGCCGGTATGTCGGTGGCGGCCTCGTTGGCCATGTGTGCTCCCCCGGATGTGCGCGTGACGCGTGCTGCGCGCGAGCGTACGCGGGCGCGGCGGGCGGGGTCCATGGGGATGGTGCCCGGTCGGCATGTGCCGACCGGGGGTTTCATCCGGGGGGCGGGGTTGGCATGTGCCGACCGGGGATTTCCGGTTGGCCGGGGGCGGCGTGGCGTCCTACCTTGGCGCCCGTGGACGTCACCCCGCTGCTGCGCGCCCTCGCCGGGCACCACGGGCTGCCGCTGTCGGCGGTCCGGCCCGCGCCCCTGCAGGGCGTGGCGAACCGGGTGTGGTTCGTCGGCGAGCACCTGGTGCTCCGGGTCGCGCGCGACGAACCGGGGGCCGTCGCCGATCTGCGCAAGGAGCTGGCCGTCATCCCGTACGCGACGGAACTCGGCGTGCGCACCCCGCGGCTGGAGGGCTTCGGGGAGACCGGCCCGGTGCCGTACGTACTGCTGCGGCGGGCGCACGGGGTGGTGCCGGAGCTGCCCGAGTCCGCGGCGGGGGACCCGCGCGGTGAGGTGTACCGGCAGCTGGGCGCGGAGCTGGCGCTGCTGCACCGGGGCCGGTACGCGGGGCCGCCGGTGCCGTACGACGACGGGGGCGATCCGCTGCGGACGGTGGAGCGGCTGCGGGCCGAGGCGTATCTCGGGGCGGCCGAGGCGCGGTGGCTGAGCGGCTGGTTCGCGCGCCTCGCCCCGTACCGGGAGGGGGTCGAGCCCGTTCTCGTACACGGGGACGCCTGCCCCACCAACCTCCTCGCCGATCCGGCGAGCGGCGACCTGTCCTGGCTGCTGGACTGGGGCGACGCGCATCTCGGCGATCCGGCCGAGGACTTCGCCAAGCTCCCGCTGCGCGCGGTGCCGTACGCGCTGGCCGGCTATCTCGGGGAGGCGGCCGCCGGATCCGTGCAACGTGAGTGGGCGGCGCGGGTGCTGTGGCACCAGCTGCACTGGGCGCTGGCCCGCATCCCGACCCCGCCGGGGCGGGACGGCGTGCACTGGTCATCGCCGATGGCGGCGCGGCTGCTGGAGGTGCTCCGGTTCTACGCCGAGGGGGCGCCGGAGGCGTGGCGGGGGGTGGGGGCGTAACGCCGCGGGGTGTCGCGCCGTCGGGTGTCGCGCCGTCGGGTGTCAGCGGGTGTCGCGCAGCTTCTCCACCGCTTCCTTGGCCTCTTTCAGGCCCACGCCGGTGTACTCGCGGTAGAGCTTGATCGCCATGATCAGCCGGTCCTGCCGGAGCTGGGCGTCGATCTCTGCCAGCTGCGCGTGGGAGAGCGGCGTCGGCACCGTGTCCCGGGGGGACGTGGTGTGCGGCGTCGCCCCGTCATACCGGGGCGTCGGTGGTGTCTCCTCGTCGAGCCGGCGTTCCAGGGTGGCGAGTCTCGACTCCAGCCGTTTCACGCGCTGTTGCGTCCCGGAGAGCGCCAGGCCGAAGAGGAGGGCGACGAAGCCGAGCAGCGCGTAGGCCATGCCCGGACCCTAGGGGCCCGGCGGCCGGTACGCCAGAGGCCGTATTGCGGTGGCCCGGGTCCGCGTCCGGTTGCTTCAATGCGCCGGTGACATCACTGGAGAACATAGAGCGCTACTACGACGACGTGCCCCGCGCCGCCGCCCGCGTCGAGGAGTTCGGACCGCTGCGGCTGTTCGTACGCGAGAACCCGGGCTTCCCCTACTACGCCCGCCCCGCGGGCTCGGGCGGCGAGGCGAGCGTCGCGGACGTGGACAAGGTGCGGGCCCGGCAGCGGGAGCTCGGCGTCCCCGAGGCGTTCGAGTGGGTCGCCGAGGTGACGCCCGGACTGCGGGCCGCCGTCGAGGGGAGCGGGCTCACGGTGAGCGAGCATCCGCTGATGGTGCTCGCCGGGGAGCCCGGTCCCGCGGCGGACACCCCGGACGCCGAGGTACGGGTGCTGGCCGCGGACGACCCCGCGCTGGCCCTGGCGCTCGCCGCCACGCACGTCGCGTTCGGTGCCTCCGGCAGCCAGCAGGAGATCGCGGACCGGCTCACGGCGGACGGCGCCGTGGAGGTGGTCGCCGCCGGGATCCGCTCCGGCCGGCGGATCGTTGCCGCGGCCGTCACCGCGGACGGGCAGGCGCTGTGCGGGGGCAGCTGCATGCCGCTCGAGGGGGTCGCCGAGATCGGCGGTGTCGGCACGGTGCCCGCAGCCCGGCGGCGCGGGCTGGCGTACGCGGTGACGCGGGCGCTGGCCGTCGCGGCGGGGGAGGGCGGGGTGCACACGCTGTTCCTGTCGGCGGAGGACGAGGCGGTGGCCCGGATGTACGCCCGGCTGGGCTTCGTGCCGCTGGCCACGGCGTTGATCGCGGAGGCCGGGGAGGGGGAGTGACCGGCCGGTGCGCCTTCGACCCCCGAGGGCGTGTTCCGGGCCGCGCCCGCGGATGCGCTTGGATACGACGATGAGCACCGATCGCCCATCCATGGTCCTCGACGCCCGCACTCCTCCCGCCCGCCCCGGCGCGCTGCCCGCCGGGGTGAGCGTGCGGGTCGTGACGGCCGACGACCCCGGGCTGCCGTCCGTGCTGGCGGTGACGCGCATCGCCTACGGCGATCCGGGCAGCGTCCGGGCGCTGGCCCGTACGCTCACCGAGGACGGCACGGTGGCCGACATCGCCGGTGAGATCCGCCACGGGCGGCGGGTCGTGGCCGGCGCGTTCGGTGCCGACGGGCAGGCGCTGGCCGGCGCCCACTGCACCGTGGACGGCGAGGTGCACACGGTGGGCACCCTGCCGGCCGCGCAGGGCGGCGGGCTCGGCTACGAGGTGACCCGCGCCGTACTCGGTGAGGCCCGCCACCGCGGGCAGCGCCACTTCCACCTCACCGCCGAGAACCCGGCCTCCGCCCGGCTCTACGCCCGGCTGGGCTTCCGCGCGGTGCCGGAGGAGGGGGAGGCGCGGTGAACGGTCCCGTCGGACTGGTGGTCTTCGACTGCGACGGCGTGCTGGTGGACACCGAACGCTACGGCGTACCGCTGGAGACCCGCGTCGCGAACCGGCTCGGCTGGCCGCTGACGGAGGCCGAGCTGGTCGAGAAGTTCATGGGTACGTCCGTGGCGGAGGCCGGCCGCATCATCGACGAGCGGCTCGGGCCCGGTTCCGCCGAGCGGTGGTTCGAGGAGTACCACGAGCTGTTCCACGCCGGGCTGGACCGGCTCACCCCCGTGCCGGGCGTCGTCGAGGCCCTGGCCGCGATCGACCTGCCGACCTGCGTGGCCTCCAGCGGTACGCACGAGATGATGCGCACCACGCTGGGCCGTACCGGGCTGTGGGAGCACTTCGAGGGGCGGATCTACTCGGCGTCGGAGGTCGCGCACGGCAAGCCCGCCCCGGACCTGTTCCTGCACGCGGCGCGCTCCATGGGCTTCGCGCCCGGGGAGTGCGTGGTGGTGGAGGACAGCGCGTACGGGGTGCGGGCGGCGCGCGCGGCGGGCATGCGCTGCCTGGCGTACGCGGGCGGGCTCGCCCCGGCGGCGTCTCTCGACGGGCCGGGCACGGTGCTCTTCGAGGACATGCGGGAGCTGCCCCGGTTGATCGCCCGGATAGCCTCGGCGTCATGAACAAGCCCATCGAACTGGTCATCTTCGACTGCGACGGGGTCCTCGTCGACAGCGAACGCCTCGCCGTACGCATCCAGATCGAGATCGGAGCCGAACTCGGCTGGATACTCACCGCGGACGAGGTGATCGACAGGTTCATGGGCAAGTCCGAGGCGTCCATCCACGCGATGCTCGCCGAACGCCTCGGCACCGATGCCGCCGACACCTGGCACACCCGCAACCGCGAACTGCATCACACCGCCATCGACACCGAACTCACCGCCGTCGACGGGGTGGCCGAGGCGCTGGCCGCGATCACGCTGCCGACCTGCGTGGCCTCCAGCGGAAGCCACGACAAGATGCGGCACACGCTGGGCCGTACCGGGCTGTGGGAGCACTTCGAGGGGCGGATCTACTCAGCCACCGAGGTCGCGCACGGCAAGCCCGCCCCGGATCTGTTCCTGCACGCGGCGCGCTCCATGGGCTTCGCGCCCGAGGTGTGCGTGGTGGTGGAGGACAGCCAGTACGGGGTGCGGGCGGCGCGCGCGGCCGGCATGCGGAGCCTGGGGTACGCCGGGGGGCTGTCGCCCGAGGAGTGGCTGGCGGGGCCGGGCACGGTGCTCTTCCATGACATGCGCGAACTTCCGGAGGTGCTGGATGCGCTTGGCCAGTAATGCGGGTTACGCCGAGCAGGCGGACGAGCGGGCCCGTGGGGATCTGACGTGGGACGTGGAGCGGGCGCGGGCCGACGAGCTGCACCTGTTCCCGGTCGAGCCGTGCCGGGTGCTCGACGTCGGCGCGGGCACCGGGAAGGACGCCGCCTGGCTGGCCGGGCTCGGGCACACCGTCACGGCCGTCGAACCCACCGACGAACTGCGCGCCCACGGGGCCCGGTTGTACCCCGACGCGGGGCTGACGTGGATCGAGGCGGGGCTGCCGGAGCTGGCCGGGGTCACCGGCGAGTACGACTTCGTGCTGCTCAGCGCCGTGTGGATGCACCTCGACGCCGTGGAGCGGGCGCACGGTATGGGCCGGCTGGCGGAGCTTCTCGCGCCCGGCGGGCGGGCGTTCATGACCCTGCGGCATGGGCCGGTGCCGGCGGGACGGCGGATGTTCGACGTGTCGGGTGACGAGACGGCCGCACTCGCCGCGGAGCACGGGCTGCGTACGGTGGTGAACTCGACCGGGCATCCGGACTACACGGACCGCCCCGGAGTCAGCTGGACGCGGGTGGTGCTGGGCCGGCCGGCGGGGGCGGGTGCTGCGGGGTAGGCGGGGTGGGGGGCCTTGGCCGGGGCGGGTGCTCTGGCGGGGGCGGGGTGGCGGCCTGAGGGGGTTGTCAGTGGCGGCGGGTAACGTCGCCTCATGCGAGCCGCCCGTCTGGTGTCCCTGCTTCTGCTGCTGCAGAACCGCGGCCGGATGACCGCCGCCGAGCTGGCGGCGGAGCTGGAGGTCTCGGTACGGACCGTGTACCGGGACGTCGAGTCGCTGAGCGCGGCCGGCGTGCCGGTGTACGGCGAGCCCGGCCACGACGGCGGTTACGCGCTCCTCGACGGCTACCGCACCCGGCTGACCGGGCTCACGGCCGCCGAGGCGGAGGCCCTGTTCCTCGCCGGGCTGCCCGGGCCGGCGGCGGAGCTGGGCCTGGGCTCGGTGCTGGCCGCCGCCGAGCTGAAGGTCGAGGCGGCGCTGCCCGCGGAGCTGCGGGCGCACGCCGGACGGATCCGCGAACGCTTCCTGCTGGACGCCCCCGGCTGGTACCGCGACGCCGACGAGGTGCCCTTCCTCCCCGCCGTCGCCGCGGCGGTGTGGGAACGGCGGGCGGTCCGGGTGCGCTACCGGCGCTGGTACGCGCCGGAGGTCGTCGAGCGCCGGCTCGAACCGTACGGGGTCGTGCTGAAGGCGGGCCGCTGGTACGCGGTGGCGGAGACCGGTTCGGGCATCCGGACCTACCGGATCGGCCAGATCCTGTCCCTGGAGCCGCTGGCCGATCCGTTCACCCCGCCTCCGGGCTTCTCGCTGGGCGGCTACTGGGCCGAGCACACGGCCGACCTCCAGGCCCGGCTGTGGCAGGGGGAGGCGGAGATCCGCATCTCGCCGGCCGGCCGGGAGCGGCTCCCGGACCTGACCGTGCAGGCGGTCATCGACGCGGTCGATGCCGGGGTCGAGGAGGGGGACGGCTGGCGGCGGGCGGTCATTCCCATCGAGAGCCTCACCCATGCGGAGACGGAGCTGCTCAAGCTGGGGGCGGAGGTGGAGGTGCTCGGGCCTCCGGTCCTCCGCGACCGGGTCGCCGCCACGGTCCGGGCTCTCGCCCGGCTCTACGCGTAGGTGTCCCACCTGCCGCCCCCTTCGTCGCCTTCCGCTGCGGGGGCTCCGCCCCCGGCCCCCCGTTCGCGGGCTGCGCCCGCGTTTCGCGCCTGAACGGCGCTCGTCCTCAAACGCCGGACGGGCTGGTTTCGGACCCTCCGCCGTGGTGCCTGGCGGCTGGGGCAGGGGCGCTGGGCGCCTTGTCCTCAGATGCCGGGCGGGCTGGTTTTGGGCCTTCCGCCGTGGTGCCTGGTGGCTGGGGCGCTGGGCGCCTCGTCCTCAGTTGCCTGGCGGGCTGGTTTTGGCCTTCCGCCGTGGTGCCTGGCGGCTGGGGCGCTGGGCGCCTCGTCCTCAGTTGCCTGGCGGGCTGGTTTTGGCCTTCCGCCGTGGTGCCTGGCGGCTGGGGCGCTGGGCGCCTCGTCCTCAGTTGCCTGGCGGGCTGGTTTTGGCCTTCCGCCGTGGTGCCTGGTGGCAGGGGCGCTGGGCGCCTCGTCCTCAGTTGCCGGGCGGGGTGGGCTTGGCCCTCGGCCCCTGGTGCCTGGTGGCTGGCGCGCTGCGCTGCGCTGCGCTGCGCCTCGTCCGGGCGGGCCGGTCCTACACGTCCCGGGCGTGTAGGACCACCGCTCCCGCCGCCAGGGCCGCTCCCGCGTATATCGCCAGGACGCCCAGGCCCGGCCAGGGGGCTATCGCCAGGCGGTCGAGGTCCTTCGTGGCCTGGATGGACAGGGCCGCCGGCATCGGGGCCCAGCGGTCCAGGCGGTGGACCCAGCGGTCGTCCGGGATCGCCGTCTTGAACAGCGGGGCGAGGTAGAGCAGCGCCAGCGCCGCGGTGAGCGTGCCCGCGGTGTCTCGCAGCATCGCCGCGAGACCCAGGGCCAGCAGGGACACCAGGACCATGATCAGGACGGTGCCTGCCGCAGCGCGCAGCGTGGGGCCGTCGGCCAGCGAGGCCGGGGGGTAACCGGCCGCCTCCGTGAAGCCGTTGCCGGGCAGGATCAGCCGGCCGGCCAGCAGCGAGAGCAGCACGCCCGCCGTACCCGCGACGGCCGTCAGCCCCGCCAGCACCACCGCCTTCGCCGCCAGCACCCCGGACCGCCGCGGCATCGCGGTGAACGTGGCCAGGACCGTACCCGTCCCGAACTCCGCCGTCATCGCCAGCGCGCCGAGCACCGCCGCGACCGCCTGGCCCAGCCAGATCCCGGTGAGGCTGAGCTTCACCGTGTCCTCGTGGCAGGCGGCCGCCGACTGGCAGTGCTCCGCCGACACCGATGACACCGTGCCCGCCCCGACGCCCGCCATCACGAGCACAGCGACGCAGAGCAGCCACCAAGTACCGGGCACGGTACGGAGCTTGGTCCACTCCGCGTGCAAGTGCCGTGCCGCGGTCGCCGTCAGGGGCGCCGGGTCGACGACCGCGCGCCGGACCACCGTCGTCGCCGTCATACGTCCCGCCTCCGCAGCCGCCAGACGGCCAGCGCCAGCACCACGGCCGCCCACAGCGCCAGCACGCCCAGACCGCCGTACGACGGCAGGGGGTAGCAGCTGTTCTCCGGCATGCACGGCCGCTCTATCTGCTCGTAGTGATGCCCGCCCTGCTGTACCGAGAACGCGGCCACCGGCGTGAACGTGAACAGCCACTGCGTCACCCCCAGCGGCAGCGCGCTGCCGAGGATCAACGGCAGGAGCATCAGCATGATGACCCCGGTGATGGCGCCCGCGCTGTGCCGGAGAAACGCTCCCGCGGCCAGCGCCAGGACGGCGACCAGCGCCAGCATCGCCGCGGTGCCGACCACCGCCCGCAGCCCGGCGCCCTCGGTGAGGGAGTAGTGCGGGTAGACCGGTGGCAGATAGCCGTTGTCCCGCATGCGGTCCTGCGCCCAGGAGAAACCGGCCGCGGTGGCGGGCAGGGCCACCGCGAACGACACCACCCCGACGACCACGGCCTTGGCCACCGGCACCCGCCCGCGCCGGGGACTCGCCGTCAGCGTGGTGCGGATCATGCCGCGCTTGTACTCGGCCGTCACGAACAGCGTGCCGAGGGCCGCGAACACCATCAGCGCCACCCAGGAACCGGCCAGGCTCTGCGTGAGGTTGTCCCCGCCGGCGAAGGTGTCCGGCGCTATGTCACCGGAGCCGGTGATGGTGTAGACGCCGTTCGCCTCGCTGTCGGACCCCTGCAGGTCGTTGATTTCGTCCTGGGCGGCCTGGCGGCGCTCGTCGTCGGCCTGCTCGTCGGCCGCGGAGTCGGGCAGCGGTCCCATCGTCAGTTCGCCGACGGGCTCACCGGTGAAACTGCCGGAGGCCGGCGCCTTTCCGTTCACCGTGACGTGGTCGAAGACACCGGTGGCCTTGGTGGGTCCGGAGCCCTCGGAGAGACTGCCGAAGGCCCGCTCGACCACATAGGAGTCCGGCGAGGCGACGAACAGCCCGATCTCGGCCGTGCGCGGCAGACTCGCGGGTGTGACCGTGCCGACCTTCTGCCAGTCGCGCCCGTCCCTCGACTCGTAGCCGGTCACCGTGCCGCCCTCGCGGACCAGCCTGAGCCAGCTGCCCGCGGCGGCGGTGTCGCTGCCGGCCCGGTCCTCGGTGAAGTCCCACTGGAGCCGCACACCGTGCTTGGCGGTGGCCGTCAGTGCCGCGTAGCCGGCGCCGGACTCGGCGCCGTCCTTGATGAGCACGCCGGCCTTGGCCCAGCCCTCGACGCCGCGCGTTTTCCCGTCCGGCCCGCGATGGTCTTCCGCCGTCAGCGACGCCACCCGGGCGACGATCTCCCCGTCGCCGGTGAGGGGCTGGTGCAGGAACCGGAAGCGGTCCTGGACCACCGAGCCGTCCGGGCCGGTGAGGGCGTCCGGTGCCTGGTTGTTGCCCGGCCCCGTGTTGGAGGCGAGCATCGTCAGCGCGACGGAGACCGCGGCCGCCGCGGCCAGGCCGATCAGCCAGCGCCGCACGGTGCGGAACTTGGTGAACTCCGCCCGCAGCAGCTGCCAGAACCCGTCCCTGCCGGGCGGCAGGCTGGACCGGTACGACGCGGGCCTCGAGGTCGTGTCGATGGCCATCAGACTTCCTCCGACCCGGTGCGGGAGACTCCCGCGGTCGTGGGTTCTGTCAGTGCTCCGCCGGGACCGCGACCGGAGCCGGGGCTGGAGTCGGAGTCGGGCCCGGGGTCGGTGTCCGCCGCGAACTCCAGTGAGTCCCGGGTCAGTTCCATATAGGCCTCCTCCAGCGTCGCCCGATGGGCGCGCACCTCCGAGAACGGCACCCCCGCGGCCCCCAGCAGCCCGGTGATCCGCTCGGCGGGCAGCCCGGTGACGGCGAGCGAGTCCCGGCCGTCGGCCGCGACCTTCGCGCCCTCGCGGGCCAGCAGCGCCATCGCCTCCGTACGCGCCGTGGTGCGCAGGGCGACCCGGTCCCCGGAGGCGGCGGCCAGTAGCTGCGCCACGCTGGTGTCGGCGATGAGCCTGCCGCGCCCGATCACCACCAGATGGTCGGCGCTGTCCTCCAGCTCGCTCATCAGATGGCTGGAGACCAGCACGGCCCGGCCCTCACGCGCCAGCGAGCGCACGAAGCCGCGGATCCAGCGGATGCCCTCCGTGTCCAGGCCGTTGACCGGCTCGTCGAACATCAGCACCGGCGGATCGCCCAGCAGCGCGCCCGCGATGCCCAGGCGCTGCCGCATGCCCAGCGAGTAGCCGCCGGCCCGGCGGCGCGCCGCCGACTCCAGCCCCACCTGTGCGATGACCTCGTCCACCCGGCGGCGCGGTATGCCGTGGGAGTGCGCGAGCCACAGCAGATGGTCACGCCCGCGGCGGCTCGGGTGCACCGCGGACGCGTCCAGCAGCGCCCCCACCTCCCGCAGCGGCGTGCGCAGCTCGGCATAGCGCCGCCCGCCGATCAGGGCCTCGCCCCCGTCGGAGGCCTCAAGGCCGAGGATCGCGCGCATGGTCGTGGACTTCCCCGCCCCGTTGGGCCCCACGAAGCCGGTGACCTGCCCCGGCTCCACGGTGAACGTCAGCCCGTCCACCGCCACTGTCCGGCCGAACTGCTTGCGCAGCTGCCGCACTTCGATCGTTGCGTCCATGGCACAGCACGGTAGGCAGTGGGCGGGGTCGGCGTCGTCCCGCCCGAGAGCCGTCTTCGGCACCCCTGGCAGGAGGGACGCACCCTCGTACAGGTCCCTCGCACGGGGGACTCACAAAGCGCTGACCTGGGGGACGCGCCGTCGACCCCGCGCCCGCGAGAATGGCGGGGTGCGAGATCACGTCGGCGGCCGGGGAGCGGTCGCACGGGGGGTGAGCGCCGGACTTCGGAGGCCGGCGGTCGCCGCGGTCACGCTTGCCCTCGCGGGGATCGCGGAGGTGCTGGCGCGCGGCACGGACCCGGGGGACGACATCGTCTACTCCGTGCTTCTGTGCGTCGGCACGACGGTGCCGCTGGCGCTGCTGCGCAGCCAGATCGTCATCGCGGCTCTGACCATCACGGCCGCGGGCATGCTGTCGGTGCAGTCCCCGCCGGTGCTCACCGTGGCCGGGGCGGTCTCCCAGCTCATCGTGCTCTACTGGCTGGGCCTGTCGGGGTCCAGACCCCTGTCCCTGCTGCTCGTACTCCCCTATCTCGTACGCGCGCTGGGCGACGGAGACGCGACCGGGCGGACGTACGCCGTGCTGCTGGCCGTGGGTGGCGCGGCGCTGGCCGCGACCGGCAGCGCCCAGCGGGCCCGCACCGACGCGCGGGCCCTGACCGAGACCGAGCAGGTCATGGCGGACACCCTGATAGCGCACGCGGCGCGCGGCGAGCGCGCGCGCATCGCGCGCGAGCTGCACGACGTGGTCGCCCACCACATCTCGATGATCTCCGTGCAGGCCGAGACGGCGCGGCTCACCACCCCCGGCATGCCCGAGGCGGGGGCCAAGCGGCTGCGGGACATCGGGGACACCGCGCGCGCCGCGCTCACCGAGATGCGCCGGCTGCTGGGCGTCCTGCGCGAGGACTCCGGTGTCACCGCACCGCAGCGCCGCCCCCAGCCGGGCCTCACCCAGCTCAACGAGCTGCTGGACGAGGCACGTGACGCCACCGGCGCGGCGGCCCGGCTGATCGTCAGCGGAGCGGTCGCCCCGCTCGACCCGGGCATCGAGCTCACGGCGTACCGCATCGTCCAGGAAGCCCTCACCAACGCCCGCCGGCATGCGCCCGGCGCCGCCGTCGACGTGGAGATGCACTACACCGAGGACACCCTGCTGCTGCGCGTCCGGGACAACGGCCCCGGTCCCGGCCACTCCCCCGCGTCCCCGGGCCACGGCATCCTCGGGATGCAGGAGCGGGCGCACACCGTGGGCGGCGAACTGCGTACCGGCCCGGCCCCCGGCGGCGGCTTCCTGGTGGAGGCCCGGCTGCCCGTTCCCCAGGAGGCGTGATCATGACCCGTATCGTCGTCGCCGACGACCACGAGGTGGTGCGGGACGGCTTCGCCGGACTGCTCGACAGCCAGCCCGACCTCACCGTCGTCGGACGCGCGTCCGACGGTGCCGAGGCCCTGCGGGTGTGCGCCGAGACGCGCCCCGATGTGGTGCTGATGGACGTGCGCATGCCCGGCATGGACGGCATCGAGGCGACGGCGAAGCTGACCAGCGGCGGTGACGGCCCGCGCATCCTCATACTCACCACCTTCGACCTCGACGAGCACGTCTACGACGCGCTGGCCGCCGGCGCCGCCGGATTCCTGCTCAAGGACGTGACGGCGGAGCATCTCTTCGACGCGGTGCGGGTGGTGGCCGCCGGCGAGGCACTGCTCGCGCCGACGGTGACCCGGCGGCTCATCCAGGAATTCGCCCGCCAGCGCCGCAAGACCCCGGCCCAGCAGCCGGGCCTGCCCGCGCTCACCCCGCGCGAGACCGAGGTGCTCAAACTGGTCGCCCAGGGCCTGTCCAACCCGGAGATCGCCGCGCGGCTGCACGTCGGCGAGGAGACGGTGAAGACGCATGTGAGCCGGATCCTGGGCAAGCTCGGCTTGCGCGACCGGACCCAGGCCGTGGTCGCGGCGTACGAGTCCGGGGTGGTCGTGCCGGGAGCCCCGGGATGAGGCCCGCGTGTGCCGGCGCCGGCAGTGGGCGCCCCCAGCCGGCGCTCCCCGTCCGGCACCGTTGGGACGCCGGGTCGGCGAAATACCGGCGCCCCCGTCTCACCCGGGCGGTTAGCCTGCGCGCATGTCACTGCTCCCCTCCACCCAGCGCGCCCTGCTCCACCGCATCGCGACCGCCCAGGCCCAGGGCCGCACGCCCTCGCTGGCCGCCGCCGTGGTCCGCGACGGCGAGACGGTCTGGACCGGCGCCCGCAGCATGCTCGGCGATTCGCACGCGCCGGACTCCGGCACGCAGTACCGGATCGGCTCCATCACCAAGACCTTCGTCGCCGTGCTGGTGATGCGGCTGCGCGACGAGGGCCTCATCGACCTCTCCGATCCGCTCGAGGCGCACCTGAAGGGCACGCAGGCCGGCCCGGCCACGATCCACCAACTGCTCACCCACACCGCCGGTATCGGCGCCGAGCCCCGGGGCCCCTGGTGGGAGCGCACTCCAGGCACCCTGCGGCCGGACGTCGAGACCCTGTACGTCGAGGACACCCAGACGGTCCTGCCGGCCGGGCGGCGCCACCACTACTCCAACCCCGGCTTCGCCTACTTGGGGGCCCTCGTGGAGCGGCTGCGCGGTGCGTCCTGGGGCGAGGTGCTGCTGGACGAGGTGCTGCGGCCGCTGGGCATGGACCGTACGACGCTGCTCCCGGAGGCCCCGCACGCGGGGGGCTTCGCCGTGCACCCGTGGGCCGACGTGATGCTGCCCGAACCGCTCACCGACACCGGGGCGATGGGCCCGGCGGGCCAGCTGTGGTCCACGACCGGGGATCTGGCGCGGTTCGCGGCGTTCCTGGCCGCCGGGCACGACGGGGTGCTGGGCGCGGACACCGTGGAGGAGATGCGCACCCCGGCCGCACCGCCGGCGTTCGGCAGCTGGGACGCCGGGCAGGGACTCGGCGTGCAGCTCTCCCGTACGCCCGAGGGGCGGCTGATCGCCGGCCACTCCGGCTCGATGCCGGGCTTCCTGGCGTCCCTGCACCTCAGCGTGGAGGACGGGCTGGCCTCCGTGGTCCTGACCAACGTCACCTCCGGGACCACCACGACCGCCGTCGCCAACGACCTGATCCGGCTGGTCGCCGAGCACGAGCCGCGGATCCCGGAGCCCTGGCGGCCGCTGTCCGACGAGGACGCGGACCCGGAGCTGCTCGCCCTCACCGGCCCCTGGTACTGGGGCGCGAACCCCTACACCCTGCATCTGAGGGCGGGCCGCCGGCTGGAGCTGACGCCGCTCGGCGCGGCGGGGCGCGCATCGCGTTTCCTGCCGAACGCGGACGGTACCTGGACCGGACTCGACGGCTACTACACCGGCGAGACCCTGCGGGTGCACCATGACGGGGACGGCGGCGTCACGCATCTGGACCTGGCGACGTTCGTCCTCACCCGCTCGCCGTACGACCCGGACGCCCCCATCCCGGGCGGCGTGGACGGCTGGACCCGGTGACGTACGGCGCCCGGCGCGGGGGACATCGGGGGCTCAGGCGCTGAGTTCCCGCTCCAGTGGCGTGCGGAAGCGGGGCGTCACACGCGCCTCGCCGATCACCGACGCGAGGCGGGCCGCCGCGGACTCCACGGCGGCCGCGGCCTCCTTTCCGTACGAGCCGAACAGTCGCCACACCACCTCCCCGTCCGGGCGCTGCGCCCAGCCGCCGATGATCTGGCCGTTCCACCACACGGTGGGGCCGATGTTGCCGCTGCGGTCGTACAGGCCCTGGTCCCCGGACGGCAGGAACCAGCTCCGGTCCTGCCAGCCCATCGGGGTGGGGTCGAGGGCGGGGAGGAGGGCGGCCCAGGGGGTTTCACGTGAAACATCGGCGGCGGGAACGGGCTGGTCATCGGCCGCGACGTACGCCGGGCCGCCGTCCTGAAGGGTGACCTCGCGTGCGCCGGCCGCCGCGAGCGCCTTGCGCGCGGCCGTCAGCGTCCAGCCCGTCCACCATTTGAAGTCCGCCTCCGTGCCCGGCCCGTACGCGACGAGCCACCGCCGTGCCACCTCCGCCTGCGCCTCGGCGGGCCGCAGCGCGGGGAACACCTCGCCCGGCGCCCAGCGGAACTGGCTCGACGTCCACGTTCCCCGGGGATGACCGCGCCGGATCCGGCCGTCGGCGGCGAGGACGCGCAGCACCCGTGACACCACGCCGAGTTCGGTCTCCTGCCGGGACCCCGGAAACACCACGATCCTCGTCCTGAGCAGCGGATCGGCGGCGGCGATCTCCTGCCCCGTCGCCTCCCCCTTCTCCGCCAGTACGGCGAGTGCCGCGTCCTCCGCTTTCGCGAGCCAGGCGGCGTCCTTGCCGTTCCAGTCGGCCAGCTGCCTGAGCAGGTTCTTGCGCTCCCGCTCGGCGATCGCCCGCGCCGCGGCCGCGTCGACGTACGGCGCCGTCGCGCGGCTCACGGCGAAGAGCGTGCGCCGCATCGCCAGCAGCTTCACCAGCTGCGGCGGATCGTCGTACAGCGCCTTCTCCACGGCTGACACCTCCGGCCGCTCCAGCCGTACGCACGCGGAGAGGAAGACCGTGGCCGCATCCGTCGAGTGCAGCGCGACGACCGCGTCCGCGGCGGCGCTCGGGGAGGCTACGCGCGCCCCCGGCGTGAGCGCATGGCGCACACCGATGCGCGCACGTCGTTCAGCCGTGGAGATTGCCCTTGTACGAGTCATGCGGGCAACGCTATTGCGCTTTTCGGTGGTCTAAAGGTCAGACGGGTCCACAGCGACCCGCGGAGATCCCAGAGGTCTACAGCTGCTTCTTAAATCCAACATGTGACGCCTCGAAGCCCAGCCGCTCATAGAAGCGGTGCGCGTCCGTCCGCCTCGCGTCCGAGGTGAGCTGGACGAGGCTGCAGCCCAGGTTCCGCGACTCCTCGACCGCCCACTCGATGAGCCGCGTGCCCAGGCCGCTGCCCCGCTCGGTGTGGTGGACGCGCACCGCTTCGACGATCGAGCGCACCGTGCCCTTGCGGGACAGGCCCGGGATCACGGTGAGCTGGAGGGTGCCGACGGTGCGGCCGTCGCGGACGGCCACCACCAGGTGCTGGTTGGGGTCGTCCGCGAGCCGGTCGAAGGCCGCGTCGTACGGGGTGAGGTCGTCCGGCGACTCGCGCTGCTGGGCGATGGGGTCGTGGGCCAGCATGGCCACGATCGCGGGGATGTCGTCCCGGACGGCGCGCCGGATCTCAAGATCGCTCATGGGTCGGAGCCTACGCAGCGGTCCTGTCCGGCCTCACGCCGGTACGGGCAGCGCCTCCACCGCGGCCACCAGCGGCGCCAGCTCGGGCCGCTTCGCGGCCTCCGTCAGCGCCTCGCGCAGGGCCGCCTCGTAGCCGGGACGGGCCCGCTCCAGCAGCTCGCGGCCGGCCGGGCTGACCTCGGTGTAGATACCGCGCCGGTCGGTCGGGCAGAGGTAGCGGCTGAGCAGCCCGCGGTCCTCGAGGCGGGTGACCAGCCGGGTCGTGGCGCTCTGGCTGAGGACGACCGTGTCGGCGAGCTGGTTCATCCGCAGGTGGAAGTCGTCCTGCTGGTTCAGCACGTCGAGCACCTGGTACTCGCGGGCGCTCAGCCCGTGTGCCTTCTGCAGCACCCGCTCGACATGGCTCTCGATCCGGGCGTGCAGGGCGGCGAGGGCGGCCCACCCCTGGCCCAGTCCTTGCAGCTGTTCGTCCGTCGCCGACATGCGCGGCCTCCTTGCCGAGTGTGCCGAGGGTCCTGTCCCGTACTCCCAGGGTACTCGACCCGCGCAATATCCCGCGCTTGCAATTAAATGCGCACACAATTATTGTGGGGGCGTGTCACGGGCTGGAACAACGAAGTCCCGGCGCACGAAGCAAACCCCCACTCCAGGAGCCAAGCTCATGCCTCTCGCCCTGCTGGCGCTCGCCATCGGCGCCTTCGGGATCGGCACCACGGAGTTCGTCATCATGGGCCTCCTTCCCGAGGTCGCCGCGGACTTCTCCGTCTCCATCCCCACCGCGGGCTATCTGACCACCGGCTACGCCCTGGGCGTGGTCCTCGGAGCGCCCCTGCTCACCGCCCTCGGCACCCGGATCCCGCGCAGGCGGATGCTGATGATCCTGATGGTGCTGTTCATCGCCGGAAACGCCCTGTCCGCCCTCGCCCCCGCGTTCGGCGTGATGCTGGCCGGCCGGATCGTCGCGTCCCTGGCGCACGGCGCGTTCTTCGGCATCGGCGCGGTCGTCGCCGCCGATCTGGTCGCCCCGCAGAAGAAGGCCGGCGCCATCGCGCTCATGTTCACCGGCCTCACCGTGGCCAACGTCGTCGGCGTCCCCGGCGGCACCTACCTCGGCCAGCAGCTGGGCTGGCGGCTCACCTTCTGGGGCGTCGCCGCGATCGGTGTCGTCGGCCTGTTCGGGGTCGCCAGGCTCATCCCGGACCTGCCCCGTCCGCAGGGCCCGGGCCACGGGCTGCGCCAGGAGCTGGCGGGCTTCCGCAATCCCCAGGTGGTGCTGGCCATGGCGATGACCGTGCTCGGTTTCGGCGGTGTCTTCGCCGCGATCACCTACATCGCGCCGATGCTGACCGAGGTCACCGGCTACGCCGACTCCTCCGTCACCTGGCTGCTGGTCCTCCTCGGCCTCGGCATGGTGGTCGGCAACCTGCTCGGCGGCCGCTACGCCGACCGTGCGCTGATGCCGATGCTGTACGTGTCCCTCGGCGGACTGGCGCTCGTCCTGGGCCTGTTCACCGTCACCGCGCACGACAAGACGGCCACCGCCGTGACCCTCTTCCTGGCCGGTGTCCTCGGGTTCGCGACCGTGCCGCCGCTGCAGAAGAGGGTGCTGGACCAGACACCGACCGCCTCGACCCTGGCCTCCGCGATGAACATCGGCGCGTTCAACCTGGGCAACGCGCTGGCCGCCTGGCTCGGCGGTGTGGTCATCTCCGCGGGTCTGGGCTACACGGCCCCGAACTGGGTGGGCGCGGCCCTGGCCGGCTCCGCGCTGGTGCTGGCCGTCGTGTCCGCCCGGCTCGAGCGCCGCACGGCGGCCGCGGCGGGGCGGGTCGTCGCCCGGTCGGTGGTGGAGGCCCGGCAGGCGGTGCGTGGGTAGGGCGGCGAGCGGGCCGCGCCGCGCGGGCGAGCGTGCCGGGTCGCGCGGCTACAGCGCCACCGTCACCGGTACGAAACGCCGTGTCAGGTCGCCCGGCGCCTGCTCCGCTCCCCGGACCATCACCGACTGCTCCCAGGACGCCTCCGGGAGGCCCCGCTCCGTGAGCCAGTCGCAGAGCTCCTTGTGCCGTGCGTCCACGTCCAGGCGGACCTCCTGGTCCACTCCGGCCGCCAGCCCGGAGATCAGTGCCTTCGCCGTGTCCGGGGAGTCGGCGATCACCGGGCCGATCACCAGGTTGCCCACGTTCTGCCAGGTGCCGGCGAAACCGGTCAGCCGGCCGTCGGACTCCGCCACCAGCAGCCGCTCGCAGAACGCCGGCAGCCGGGTCAGCAACTGGGTGCGGTCGGCGCCGAAGACCTCCGCGTCGAGCGCGCGGATCGCGTCCAGATCGGCGGCCCGGGCGGGGCGTACGGCGGAGGTGTCCACGGCCGGGTCGGGGGAGAAGGTGCCGGTCCGCATCGGCGAGGTGCTCACCGCCCGGAAGCCGAGCTGCTCGTACAGCGGGCGGCCGTTGGGCGTCGCGTGCAGGGTGACGACGGCGTCACCGGCGGCGTCCAGCGCGTGCCGCATGGTGTGGCGGCCGAGGCCCTGGCGGGCGTAACGTCCGGCGGTCAGCACCATGCCGATCGAGGCGAGGGAGTCGCCGTAACGGGTCAGGACCAGCGCGGTCGCCAGTCCGTCGCCGTCGGGGGCCTCGATGCCGTAGACCGTGCCGACCTGCAGCAGCAGCCGCCACTTGTACTCCTCGCGCGACCATCCCCGGTCCGCGCCGAGGTCGAGGAGCCGGGGGAGGTCGCCGAGGCCGAGTTCATGTACGGGCAGGGCGGGGAGAGCGGGGTGTGCGGGCATGGAGGTCAGACTGTCTCAGCGACCGGGGGCACGTCGACCGCTTTAGCGATCTTTGTGCGCGCCGACACACCGCCCGGTACACCGCCCGTCTGGCCGGCCGCCTTCTGGTCCGTCCGACCGGTCGCCTTCCGGTCCGTCCGGCCCCCCGCCGCACGGTCCGCCTTCCGGTCCGCCGCACCGCCCGCCACCCGGGCTTCGCGCAGCCTGCGTCCGCGGCGGGTGAGGCCCCAGGGCTTCAGTACGGACACCACCGTGCAGAAGAGGTAGATGCTCAGGCTGACGGACGGCGCGAAGAGCAGATCCTGGCCCGCCTCGACGGGCACCCGGGCGATGGCGTCCGAGGCGGCGCTGTTCACCGCGGGACGCAGCGAGAACACCGTCGCCGTGGTGGCGATGAGGGTCAGCCAGAACTTGATCCACACCCAGCGGTGCCGCGCCAGCCCCCACACCGTGCCGAGGGAGAGCAGCACACCGCTGAGCAGGGTGGTGAACGCGATGGGCAGGATCAGCCAGTCGGTGAAGACCTTCATCGAGCGGTACGAGGCCTCGGCGACGGCGGCCGAGCCCGAGGTGTACCCGGCGATGCTCAGCGCGAGCAGGCCCAGGCTCAGTCCCAGCCAGCCGACCGAGACGACGACATGGACGACGAGTGCGGCCCTGCGGGGCCTTCGGGTGAGCTGCATACCCCAACGGTCCCGGGCGCGGGCCCGCGGCGAATCTCACCGCGGGAGTATCCCTTTGTACTCGCTGCCGAGTACGACGTAACGTCGGCCGGGACATGACGAGACTGCACATATTCGACCTCGACGGCACGCTCCTGCACGGCTCCTCCGCGAGTGTGGAGCTGGCCAAGGGGCTGGGCCTGGAGCCGGAGTTCCGGGAGCTGGACGCCGCGATCGCGTCCGGGCGGATCGACACCTACGAATTCGGGCGGCGGGCGTTCGACCTGTGGACCGACCTGACGCGGGACGTGCTGGCCGCCGCCTTCGACGGCGCGCCCTGGCTGGCCGGGATACGCGAGGTGTTCGCGGACATCGCCGCCCGGGGTGAACGCTGCGCGGTGGTCACGCTCTCGCCGGACTTCTTCGTGGAGCGGCTGCTGGACTGGGGCGCGCACGCCGTGCACGGGTCGCGCTTCCCGGACGTGCCCTTCCGTGAGCCGCTCGACATGAGCGGCATCCTGGGCCCCGCCGACAAGGTGCGGATCGCCGATCTGCTCTGCGCGGAGTACGGGCTGACGCGGGACGACATCACGGCGTACGGCGACTCGTTCTCCGACGCGGACCTGTTCGGCGTGGTGCCGCGGTCGGTCGCGGTGAACGCCGATCACCATGTGGCGGAGCTGGCCACGCACGCGTACACCGGGCGGGATCTGCGCGAGGCGTACGCGCTGGCGGGGCGCGCACTGTAGCGCTTGGTCCGGGGGTGCACGCGCCGGATCGGGAAAAACGTTTGGTCGTCCGACCGGCGGTGACACGCTCGCGGTCAACGGCGACTGCGGCTCCGCGGCCGCGTCCATCGACCAGGCGGGCAGTGAGGCACGGTGAGGGACAGCGGGTCCGAACTCAAGGCGCCCCCGGCCGCCGGGGACACCGATCACGGGCGGCTGCCGGCGGCGGACGACGAGCCGCCGCGCGAGGGCGAGCTCGAACCCGATCATGATCCCGACCACGGACGGATACCGGGGCCCGCGAGTCCCGATCCCGCCGCCACCAGTCCCCCTCCCGCCGATCCCGCCGATCCCGCCGACCCCGGCGGGCCGCCGTCCGACGCCGAGGTCATCCGGCACACCCTCGACCACATCGAACCGGTCGCCGACAAGGTCACCTCGTACTTCTACGCCCTGCTGTTCATCCACTACCCCGAGACCCGGGAGATGTTCCCCGGCGCCATGGACATCCAGCGTGACCGGTTGTTCAAGGCGCTGCTCGCGGCGGGCCGTTACGCCGACGACACGGCGCGGCTCGGGGAGCTCCTCGGCCATCTCGGGCGCGGGCACCGCAAGTTCGGCACGCGGCCCGAGCACTATCCGGCGGTGGGCCGGTGTCTGATCGCCGCCCTCACCTACTACGCGGCCGAGGTCTGGTCCGAGGAGGCGGAGGCCGCCTGGGTGCGGGTGTACTCCGCGATCTCCCAGATCATGATCGACGCGGCGGACGAGGACGAGCGGAGCAGCCCCGCGTGGTGGCTCGGCGAGATCATCGCCCATGAG
The DNA here is from genome assembly GCF_040680895.1 of Streptomyces sp. NPDC051940. Lineage (NCBI taxonomy): Bacteria > Bacillati > Actinomycetota > Actinomycetes > Kitasatosporales > Streptomycetaceae > Streptomyces > Streptomyces sp. NPDC051940. The sequence goes on from NZ_JBFAXR010000102.1 coordinate 27,347, forward strand.
CAGCGGTCCTCGGACATCGCGGTCCTGACCGTCCGCCCCGACCAGCCGTACGGCTACACGCCCGGGCAGTACGCCGCCGTCGAGACGCCGTGGTGGCCGCGGGTCTGGCGGCACTACTCCTTCGCCGCGGCGCCGCGCGCGGACGGGCTGCTCACGTTCCACGTGCGGGCGATACCCGCCGGCTGGGTCTCGACGGCCCTGGTCCGCCGGGCCCGGCCCGGGGACGTCCTGCGGCTCGGGCCGCCGTGCGGGTCGATGACCGTGGACCACACCACCGACTCGGGGCTGCTGTGCCTCGGCGGCGGTACGGGGATCGCGCCGATCCGCGCGATGGTCGAGGACGTGGCCCGGCACGGAGTGGCGCGGGAGATGGAGGTCTTCTACGGAGCCCGGCGCGAGGTCGATCTGTACGACCTGGACAATCTGCGGCGGTTCGAGCGCGCGCACCCCTGGCTCACGGTGCGACCGGTGATCGGCGGCCTGCCGGAGGCGGTGAGCCAGTGCGGGCCGTGGGCGGCGTACGAGGCGTATCTGTCGGGGCCGTTGCCCATGATCCGCACGGGGGTGCGGATGCTCACGGCGAGCGGGGTCCCCGTCCGGCACATCCGCCACGACGACCTGGAGAACCTCACCCCGCCGCCGTGATCGCGACAGACCGGCTGCCGAAGCGGGATCCAGGTCCCCTCAGCCCAGGTCCGCGGCCAGCAGCGCCCGTACGCCCTCGATGTTCTCCCTGAGGAAGGACTGGAGCGACGGCGGGACCACGTCCACCGAGGTCACGCCCGCGGCCGTGAAGGGCACGCGGACCACCTCGTACGTGCCGCACGGCTCGTCGACCTCCGGTCCGTGCCGGCGGCTGAGGTCCATCGTCTCCAGGCGGCAGACGAAGAAGTGCTGGACCTTCACCCCGTGCGCCGCGTGCTGCGTCGAATGGTGGACGGTGTCGACGAAGGCCGGCACCACGTCCGTGACCTTCGCGCCGAGCTCCTCGTCCACCTCGCGGTGCAGGGCGTCCACGACCGTCGCGTCGGACGGTTCGACGCCCCCACCGGGCGTGATCCAGTACGGGGCGTGGCCGGGCTTCGTCCGTTTGATCAGGATGAGGTCGTCGTCGTCGAGCAGGATGGCGCGGGCGGTGCGCTTGACCACGGGCCTAACGGTCATGGGGGGAGTGTGACACGTGGTCCCCCGTTTCAAACCCGTTCACCGCGGCGCACAGTGGTGCGCGACGGGCGTTCACCCGCGGTCGGCACCCCGCCGCCTCCTACCAGCCCCCCGCCGCCCGCAGCAACTCCTCGTGCACGCGCGCCAGATGGGGCAGCGCCAGCGACCCCGTCCGTACGGAGAGGAAGTACGTCCGGATCGGCGGCATCGAGGGCCGCTCCAGCGTCACCACCTCCCCCCGCCGCAGCGCCCCCGCACACAGGTACCGCGGTAGCACCGCCAGCCCCGCCCCCGCCACGGCGCACGCCAGCGCCGCGCGCAGGTCGGGGACCACGATCGCCGCCGGAGCGGCCGGCTTGGCGTCGTACTCCTCGCCCCAGTACCGCGTGACGAACGGCAGGCTCTCGTGCACCTCGACCACCGGCACCGAGTCCAACGCCACCCCCGCCCACCGCCCCGCGGCGACGAGCACCAGCTCCTCGTCCCACAGCGGCGTCGCCGTCAGCTGCCCGCCGCGCGGCCGGGACGCCGTGACCGTGAGGTCGTGATGGCCCGCGGCCAGCCCGGCGAGGGTCTCCTCGTCCGTGCCGTAGGAGGCCCGGATCGCCAGGCCCTCCCCGATCAGCGGAGCGAGCGCCGGCAGCACCAGCACGGACGTGAACTCCGGCGGCCCGGCCAGATGCAGCGTCGCGGGCGCCGGCGTCTCGGCATCCTGCAGGCCCGACTCCGCCAGGGCCTGCAGGGCGTCGAGATGCGGTGCCGCCTTGTGGGCGAGCTCGTCGCCCAGCGTCGTGGGGGTCACGCCGCGCGCTCCGCGGACGAACAGGGGGCGGCCCAGCTGGCGTTCGAGCGAGCGGATCTGGCCCGTGACCGCAGGCTGCGAGAGGCCGAGTAAGGTGGCCGCCCGGGTGAAGGACCCCGCGCGGTGCACCGCGACGAAGGTACGGAGCAGCGTCAGATCCATCGAGTGAATCCCTCCCCTTTCCGCGCACTGCACGGATGTCTCCGCGCACGACACGGATGTCCCGTCGGTCGCTGCCCCCGGACCCGGACCCCCCGACCATATGCCATCTATAAATTTGTCGATAGGTCGCTGCTGAAACCGTGATTGGACACTGACGGAGAGTCAACTAGCCTTGATGTCCGCGGTTCTTCGCGCGTAGCGGTCGGTGGGCGGAGCCCTCGGCGCCGAGTCATAGGGGGGAGACTCGGGTCGCAGCGGCCCGTCCCGCGCGACGCGCGGAGAACATGCGACGGCGCCCCCGGATCCGTTCCGGGGGCGCCCCGTCATCACTGCGGGAGTGGTCAGCCCCCCGCCGCCTCCAGCCCCCGCAGCAGATCCGCGACCAGGTCCGCCGCGTCCTCCACCCCCACCGACAGCCGGACGAAGCCGTCGGGCACGTCGTCCCCGCCCCACCGCCCGCGCCGCTCGGCCGAGCTGCGCACCCCGCCGAAGCTCGTCGCGTCGTCGACCAGCCGCAGCGACGCAAGGAAGCGCTCGGCGAACTCCCGCGACGGCAGGGTGAAGGAGACCACGCAGCCGTACCGGCTCATCTGCTTGGCGGCCAGCGGATACGCCGCGTCCTCCGGCAGCCCCGGATGGCGCAGGCCGCTCACCTCGGGCCGCTCGCGCAGCGCCCGCGCCACGGCCAGCGCGTTGTCCGCCTGCCGCGCGGTGCGCAGCTCCAGCGTCGCCAGCGAGCGGTGCGCCAGCCACGCCTCCATCGGGCCGGGGATGGCACCGGTCGTCTTGCGCCACAGCCGCAGCCGGGCGGCCAGCTCCGCGTCGCGGGTGACGGCGTAACCGAGAAGCAGGTCGGCGTGGCCGGACAGCGCCTTGGTACCGCTGGCCACGGCGAGGTCGGCGCCCAGCTCCAGGGGGCGCTGGCCGAGCGGGGTGGCCAGGGTGTTGTCGACGGCGACCAGGGCGCCGGCGGCGTGCGCGGCGTCGGCGAGGCGGCGGATGTCGCAGACGTCGAGCCCGGGGTTGGAGGGCGTCTCCAGCCACAGCAGCTTCACCCCGTCGAGCAGCTCCAGCTGCGCGTCGCCGGCCGTCGGCGCGGAGCGCACCTCGACGTCGTATGCCTCGAGCTGGTCCCGCAGCACGCTGCCGACCAGGTTGTACGCGTCGGCGGGGACGGCCACCGCGTCGCCGGGCCGCAGCAGCGACAGCATCACGGCGGCGATCGCGCCCATCCCGGAGGCGAAGGTCACCGCGTGCGCCGCGGCGCCGGGCGACTCCAGCGCGGCGAGGGCGGACTCCAGCCGGGTCCACGTCGGGTTGCCGTCGCGGCCGTAGGTGTACGGGGCGGACCCCGGATCGCCCGGCAGATGGAAGTGCGAGGTGAACACCGGGCCGGGGAAGGGCGGTTCGTACGGCGTGGGCTCGGGCAGCCCGGCGTGCACCGCGCGCGTGGCGTCGGAGAAACGGGCGAGGTCGTCGGCGGTCATCGAAATCAGCCTCCGTGCAGCGCGGCGCGGGCCGCTGCCCCGCACCGCGCGCCGTAGGAGGAGCCGAACAGGGCGGCGTGGACGAGGAGATGGTGCAGCTGGTGCAGCGGCACCCGGGCGCGGCGGCCCGGCAGGGGGCGTACCTCGTCGTACGCCGAGAGGATCCGTGCGAGGAAGGGCGAGCCGAACAGCTCGAGGAAGGCCAGGTCCGTCTCGGGGTGCCCGCCCTGTGCGGCCGGGTCGACGAGATGGGCGCCGTCCGCGGACCAGTGGACGTTGCCCGACCACAGATCACCGTGGATGACGGCCGGCGGCTGCGGCGGACCGGCGACCTCGGCGATCCGCCCGCACAGCCGCTCCACGTCGCGGGCGTCACCCGGCGCGAGGCCGCCCCGGTCGACGGCCCTGCGCAGATACGGCAGCAGCCGGTACTCGGCGTAGAAGGCGGGCCAGTCGACGGGACCGGCCGGGCTCGGCAGCGGCAGGGAGCCGATGTACGCCGGCCAGGGCGTGCCGTACGCGGCGGCCGGGGTGTCGTGCAGAGCGGCCAGCTCCCGGCCCAGGCGGTCGGCGGCGGCCGCGGTGGCGGGGGCGGGCTCGAGCCACTCCAGCACGATGAGGCCCTCGTCCCACCCCAGCACGGCGGGGACGGGGGCGGTGCGCGTGCCCCGCAGCAGCGCGAGGCCGTTCGCCTCCGCGGCGAAGAAGCCGGGCGGGGGATCGCCGAGGGTCTTGGCGAAGACGGTGCGCCCGTCGGCCAGCTCCACGCGGTACGCCGCGGAGATGTCCCCGCCGCCCACCCGCCGGGCCGCGGCGACCCGCGCCCCGGTCACGGCGGCGACCGCCCCGGCGATCCCCCCGCCGCGGCCGTCGCCCCCGGCGATCCCCTCGCCGGTCATGCCCGCGCGGCCCCCAGGGACGCGCGGACCGCGCCCAGCAGGCCCTCGGCGGCGCCCTCGATCAGCTCCAGGCACTCCTCGAAGCCG
>NZ_JBFAXR010000103.1:0-31778 GCF_040680895.1 Streptomyces sp. NPDC051940
CCGGTCCCGCTGGAAGCCGCGGCTCCCGCTGGCGCCTGCGGCGCGGTTCGGCGCTTCGCGCCTCAGTCCTCAAACGCCGGACGGGCTATGAGGGGGTGCCGCGTCGCCGGGCAGTGCGGTGAACGGCATCAGGGTGGAACGGCGCGGTGAACGGCACCAGGGTGGAACGGCTGGGGGCGGCGGGAGCCGCAATGCTGCGGGCAGGCGTGCCGCAGGGCGGCACGGGTGGGCGCAGCGGCACCGCAGCCATCGGATGGGAACGGGACCACAGCCGACGCCCGCCGCAGGCGCGACCCGGTGACCATGGGCGCGTGGCGTGCCGGACGCCCCCGCCCGGGGTGGGAACGACGAGGGGCCGTTCACCGTTGGAGCAGGGGAGGGCTGCTGCATTCGCCGCCCTCTCACCCGGCGGGTGACAATTCCGGTGTACCGTCGAAAGCTCAGGACCGGGTATTACACACACGCGCGGCAGCCCGAAACCGGGCACACCGCCTCAAGGTGGGCAGGAGGGACGGGGTGCGCAGCGCCTCGTATGGAGTGACGTGAAGCGATACTTCCGTGGGCCAGTGATGTGGATCGTGCTGGCCGTCCTCGCCGTGGTTCTGCTGATCGAGCTCGTGGGCTCCTCGGAGGGCTACAAGTCCGTCGACACCGCGAAGGTCGTCCAGGCGATCCAGCAGGACAAGGTCAAGTCCGCCGAGCTGACCACTGGCAACGACCAGACGGTCAAGATCGAGCTCAAGGGCGACAACAAGATCGACGACAGCGGCAAGGTCAAGGCGAACTACATCGACACCCAGGGTGCCGACCTCGCCGACCTGCTGCAGGACAAGTTCGACGAAGGCAAGATCGAGAACGGCTACTCGGTCAAGCCGACGAAGGACAACCCCTTCCTCAGCATCCTGCTCAGCCTGCTCCCGTTCGTCCTCATCGTCCTGGTCTTCCTCTTCCTGATGAACCAGATGCAGGGCGGCGGCTCCCGGGTGATGAACTTCGGGAAGTCCAAGGCGAAGCTGATCACCAAGGACACCCCCAAGACGACGTTCGCCGACGTCGCGGGTGCCGACGAGGCGGTCGAGGAGCTCCAGGAGATCAAGGAGTTCCTGCAGGAGCCCGCGAAGTTCCAGGCCGTCGGCGCCAAGATCCCCAAGGGTGTGCTGCTGTACGGCCCGCCCGGCACCGGTAAGACCCTGCTGGCCCGTGCCGTGGCCGGCGAGGCGGGCGTCCCCTTCTACTCGATTTCCGGTTCCGACTTCGTCGAGATGTTCGTCGGTGTGGGTGCCTCCCGCGTCCGCGACCTCTTCGAGCAGGCCAAGGCCAACGCCCCGGCGATCGTCTTCGTCGACGAGATCGACGCCGTCGGCCGCCACCGCGGCGCCGGCATGGGCGGCGGTCACGACGAGCGCGAGCAGACGCTGAACCAGCTGCTCGTCGAGATGGACGGCTTCGACGTCAAGGGCGGGGTCATCCTTATCGCCGCGACGAACCGGCCCGACATCCTCGACCCGGCGCTGCTGCGCCCGGGCCGCTTCGACCGCCAGATCGCGGTGGAGTCCCCGGACATGCAGGGTCGGCTGGAGATCCTCAAGGTCCACCAGAAGGGCAAGCCGATCGCGCCCGACGTCGACCTCACGGCCGTCGCCAAGCGCACCCCCGGCTTCACCGGCGCGGACCTGTCGAACGTACTGAACGAGGCGGCCCTGCTGACGGCCCGCGGCGACCAGAAGCTGATCGACAACAAGGCGCTCGACGAGGCCATCGACCGTGTGGTCGCCGGTCCGCAGAAGCGCTCGCGCATCATGTCGGAGGCCGAGAAGAAGATCACCGCGTACCACGAGGGCGGCCACGCCCTGGTCGCGGCGGCCTCCCCGAACGCCGACCCGGTGCACAAGGTGACGATCCTCTCCCGCGGCCGCGCCCTCGGCTACACGATGGTGCTGCCGGAGGAGGACAAGTACTCCACCACGCGCAACCAGATGCTCGACACGCTCGGCTACATGATGGGCGGCCGGGCCGCGGAGGAGCTCGTCTTCCACGACCCGACCACGGGTGCCGCGAACGACATCGAGAAGGCGACGAAGACCGCCCGCGCGATGGTCACGCAGTACGGCATGACCGAGCGCCTCGGCGCGATCAAGTTCGGGACCGACAACTCCGAGCCGTTCCTCGGCAAGGAGATGGCGCACCAGCGCGACTACTCGGAAGAGGTCGCCGCGCTGGTCGACGAAGAGGTCAAGAAGCTGATCGAGGCCGCGCACAACGAGGCGTGGGAGATCCTGGTCGAGAACCGCGACATCCTGGACAACCTGGTTCTGGAGCTCCTGGAGAAGGAGACCCTGAACAAGGAGCAGATCGCGGAGATCTTCAAGGACGTCGTGAAGCGTCCGGCCCGCCCCGCGTGGACCGGCTCCTCCCGCCGTACCCCCTCCACCCGCCCCCCGGTGATCTCCCGCAAGGAGCTCGCCCAGACCAACGGCCAGGCGTCCGCCCTGGCCGGGGACGCCCAGAACGGCACCCCGGCCGAGCTGCCCGCCGGCGACGCCGAGGCGTAGCCTCCGTCACAGGTCACAGCAGTCCCGGAATGCGCGCCGCGCTCACCAGGTTCTAGCCTGGAGGGCGCGGTTTCGCATATCCGCGCGCAGAGGCAACAGGAACGAGGCAACGCACATGGTGGACCCGGTGACGCTGGACGGCGAATCGGTGCTGGGCGAGTTCGACGAGAAGCGGGCCGAGAACGCCGTACGGGAGCTTCTCATCGCCGTGGGCGAGGACCCGGACCGCGAGGGCCTGCTGGACACGCCGGCGCGGGTGGCGCGGGCGTACAAGGAGATATTCGCCGGCCTGCGGCAGCGGCCGGAGGACGTGCTGACGACGACCTTCGACCTCGGTCACGACGAGATGATCGTGGTGAAGGACATCGAGGTCGTCTCGATGTGTGAGCATCATCTCCTCCCCTTCCACGGGGTGGCCCACGTCGGCTACATCCCGGCCGAGAGCGGGAAGATCACCGGGCTGTCGAAGCTCGCCCGGCTGGTGGACGTCTTCGCCCGCCGACCGCAGGTGCAGGAGCGGCTGACGACGCAGATCGCCGACTCCCTGATGCGGATCCTCGACGCCCGCGGCGCGATCGTCGTGGTCGAGGCGGAGCACATGTGCATGTCGGTGCGCGGCATCCGCAAGCCGGGCGCGAAGACCACGACCTCGGCCGTGCGGGGTCAGCTGCGCAATCCGACCACGCGCTCGGAAGCGATGAGCCTGATCCTCTCCTGACGCCCGCGCAGCCCCCGGCTCAGCTCGGCACCGAGTCCAGTTCCACGTCCCCGCGGGGGACGTCCTGGGCGTCGGACTCGATCGAGCGGCGCAGGGCCTCGTGCAGGCCGGCCGGGGTGAGGATGCCGCGGAAGTGGCCGGTTGCCTCGTCGACCACCGCGATCCAGCCCGCGTCGTACTGGAGCATCGTGGCGAACGCCTGCTTCAGGGTCGCGCCGACCGGGAGCCAGGCCTCCATCCGGCGGGCGTACTGGCGGACCGAGCCGCCCTTGGCGATCGCGTCCCGGGCGACCCAGCCGTGCAGGATCTCGTCGGGGTCCAGGACGACCGCCCAGCGGGCGTTCTCGTCGCGCAGCCGGGCGGCGGCGTCCGTCGCGGCGTCGTCGAGGTGGACCACCGGGGGGCGCTCCAGGTCGCTCTCCTCGATCCGGGTCACCGACAGGCGCTTCAGACCGCGGTCGGCGCCGACGAAGTCGGCCACGTAGTCGTTGGCGGGCGCGCCCAGCACCTCCGTGGGCGGGGCGTACTGCTCGATGACCCCGGTGCCGAAGACCGCGATGCGGTCGCCGAGGCGGACCGCCTCCTCGATGTCGTGGGTGACGAAGAGCACAGTCTTGCCCAGCTCGGCCTGGAGCTTCAGGAACTCGTTCTGCAGGCGCTCGCGGACCACCGGGTCCACCGCCCCGAACGGCTCGTCCATCAGCAGCACCGGCGGATCCGCGGCGAGCGCCCGCGCCACGCCGACGCGCTGGCGCTGGCCGCCGCTGAGCTGGTCGGGGTAGCGGTCGCCGAAGACGGACGGGTCCAGGCCCACCAGGTCCAGCAGTTCGCGGGCGCGCGCCAGGCGCTTGGCCTTCGACCAGCCCAGGAGGTGCGGGACGGTCGCCGTGTTGTCCAGCACGGTCTTGTGCGGGAACAGGCCCGTGTTCTGGATGACGTACCCGATGCGCCGGCGCAGTTCGACCGGGTCGGTGGCCATGATGTCCTGGCCGTCGACGTAGATGCGGCCCCCGGTCGGGTCGATCAGCCGGTTGACCATCTTCATCGTGGTCGTCTTGCCGCAGCCGGACGGGCCGACGAGCGTGACCAGCTCGCCCTCCTCGACCTCGAAGGTGAGGTCGGAGACCGCGGTCGTCCCGTCGGGGTAGCGCTTGGTCACATGCTCGAAGCGGATCATGATCCCCCATTGTCGCGCAGTCGGTGGTGTTTGTGTTCGACTCTCGGCCGACCTGATGAACCTCATGTTGCGGCGGTGCGAACGCGGGGGCCGATTGTCGGTGGTGGCCGATAGGGTCGCGAGGAATTGAATGGGCCGCAGGAGGGTTCGAATCTTCGGGTGTGGGGAGGAGGGCTGGGGTGTTGCACCGACTTGCGTCGTCGGGCGAGAGCTGTCTCGCGGCCAACGACTGGATCTGCCTGGAGTATCTGCGTACGCGCAAGCAGGAGCTGATCGACGCCACCGTCCAGCATCTCTGGATCACCGCGGTGTCGGTGGTGCTCGGCGTGCTGATCGCCTTCCCGCTGGCGCTGCTGGCGCGGCGGTACAAGGCCGCGCGGGCGCCGGTGTTCGGGATCACGACGCTGCTCTACACGATCCCGTCGCTGGCCATGTTCTCGCTGCTGCTGCCGGTCTTCGGCATCTCGCCGTCCGTGGTGGTCACGGGGCTGGTGTTGTATTCGCTCACCCTCCTCGTACGGAACATCCTCGCCGGGCTGGACGCCGTGCCGGACGAAGTCCGGGAGTCCGCACGGGGGATGGGGTACGGGACGGCCCGGATGCTGTTCCGGGTCGAGCTGCCGCTCGCGTTGCCGGCGTCGATGGCGGGGCTGCGGATCGCGACGGTCTCCACCATCGCCCTCACGACGGTGGGTTCCCTCATCAACTACGGCGGCCTGGGCAACCTGATCAACGACGGCGTCCAGACGAGGTTCAAGGCCCAGGTGCTCACCGCCTCCGTCATCTGCGTGCTGCTCGCCTTCGCCGCGGACGCGTTGCTGCTGCTCGTACAGCGCTGGCTGACGCCCTGGAAGCGCGTCCGTACGGCGAAGGGGGCCTGACGCGATGCTGACGGACGCCTGGGACTGGCTGACGACGAAGTCGAACTGGACCGGTGCCGACGGAGCGCTGCACCGGCTGTCCGAGCATCTGTACATGAGCTCCGTCAGCCTGCTGGTGGCCTGCGCCATCGCGCTGCCGCTGGCGGTGTGGCTGGGGCACATCGGCAAGGGCGGCACGCTGGCCATCAACATCTCCAACATCGGCCGGGCGATCCCGACCTTCGCGGTCCTGGCCATCCTCTACATCACCCCGCTGCGGCTGCACGGCAATCTGCCCGTGATCATCGCCCTGGTGCTGTTCTCCCTGCCGCCCCTGATCACCAACGCGTACGTCGGGATGCGCGAGGTCGACCGGGACGTGGTCGAGGCGTCCACGGGCATGGGGATGTCCGGCGGGCAGCAGCTGTTCCGGGTCGAACTGCCCCTGGCGTTCCTGCTGATCGCGACCGGCGTGCGGTCGGCTGCGGTGCAGATCGTCGCCACGGCGACGCTCGCCGCGATGGTGGGCGGTGGCGGTCTCGGCCGCATCATCACCGCGGGGGTGCGGACGTACGACACCCCGCAGGTCTTCGCCGGAGCCGTGCTCGTGGCGGGGCTCGCGATGCTGGTGGAGGGCGTGTTCGTGCTCGGCCAGCGGTTCCTCGACCCGATGCGGCGGCGTGGGCACGCCCGCACCATCACGGCGCCGCCGCGCGAGCCGGCGCTCTCGGCGGATGTCTGACGGGGCGGGTGAGTGAAGTGCTCGTACGAGACGTGCTCGTGGAAGTCTTCCGAGACGTCCTCATAGGTGCCCCGCATCGAAGACCCCTGTTCTGACTGTTGATTCACCGGATGGAGTACCAGATGTCCAACAATCGAGTCCGCCTCGCGGGTGCCGTCGTCGCCGCCCTCGTCCTCCCCGTGGCGCTCGCCGCGTGCGGCGGGGACAGCCTCGAGGACCAGGGCGGTTCCGATACCGCGAGTACCGGCGGCGGGGGCGGGAAATCCCTCGTCGTCGGTGCCGCCGGGTTCACCGAGGCCCAGGTCATGGCGGAGCTGTACGCGCAGGTCCTGGAGGACAACGGCTACGAGACGTCGATACAGAAACTGACGAACCGCGAGCTGTACGAGCCGGAGCTGGAGAAGGGAAGCATCGACGTCGTACCGGAGTACGCCGCCACGCTGGCCGAGTTCCTCAATGCCAAGGTGAACGGCCCGGACGCGCCGGAGAAGGCGCCGGTCGCCTCCAACGACGTCGACGCGACCGTCGCGGCGCTGAAGAAGCTCGCCGAGCCGCGCGGGCTGGGGGTGCTGGAGGCGGGCGACGCCGTGGACCAGAACGCTTTCGCGGTGACCAAGGAGTTCGCCGCGGAGCACAACCTCAAGACGCTGTCCGATCTGGGCAAGTCGGGGCTGAAGATCAAGCTGGCGGCGGGCGACGAGTGCCCGCAGCGGCCGTTCTGCGAGCCGGGCCTGGAGAAGACGTACGGGATCGACATCACCGGCGTCGACCCCAAGGGCGTCGGCACGCCCGAGGCCAAGCAGGCGGTCAAGGACGGGGTCGACCAGCTGGTGCTGACCACGACCACGGACGCCACGCTGGACGAGTTCGGGCTGGTGCTGCTGGAGGACGACAAGGGTCTGCAGAACGCCGACAACATCCTGCCGGTGGTGAACGCCAAGGACGCGGGTGACGCGAAGATCGCGGAGGCGCTCGACAAGCTGACCCAGACGCTCACCACGGAGGACCTCATCGCGCTGAACCGGCAGGTCGACTCCGAGCGGCAGAAGCCGGCGGATGTGGCCAAGTCCTATCTGGAGGAGAAGGGACTTATCGGGTCGTAGTCTCCGATTCAGTTCAGCCATCGAGTAACCAGCGGGAAACGATCAGCCGACTGGGGCACCACATAACACATTCGGGCGGTAAGTTTCCGGCCATGTCACGTGGACGCCATCGCTTCTCGTCGCCGGTGCACAGGCTGCTCCCACCGTTGACGGTCGCAGTTTCCGCGCTCGCCTGCGCCGTCGCAGCCTGGGGTGTCCGGGACGGCGATTCGCGTACGCTCCGGTGGCTCGTGGTGGCGGCCGCGGCCGTCGCTGTGTGCGGTGCGGTCCTGTCGCGCAGACAGGACCGCACCGCCAGCCTCAAGATCAAGGAGGCGGTCGGGGCCCGGCAGCGCGAGGAGCTCAAGCACGAGGAGGACGTCGCCGAGCTCGAGACCGAGCTGGACGAGTCCCGGGCGCTGCGGCGCGAGCTGGAGCGGCGGTTGACCTCGCGCACCGGTGAACTGGAGCGGCTGCGCTCGGAGCACGCGGCGCTGCTGCGCCGGTACGCCACGTCCGAGACGGAGCGGGCCGGCGTGCTGGAGAGCCGCCGGCTGCTCGCGATAGAGGCCCGCGAGGAGCCCAAGGCCCTCCCGGCCGCGGCCGGCGACCGGCTCGCCTCGGGCGCGCCCACACCCGCCACGTATCTGCGCGCCTCGGTGGCCCTGCGCAACCTCGCGCGCAGCGCGGAGCGGCAGGGCCGGGGTGGCAAGGGAGCGGCCCGGGAGGACTTCGACTACTTCGGCCTGGGCCGGACGCCCCAGGAGGGCGCTCCCCAGCCGGAGCGTGCGGACCAGGACCCGGCGCCTGCCCCGGCGGCGAAGGACGGGGCCCCCGAGGGCCAGGACGTGGAGGCTGCCGCCTCGGTCGAGGACGCGACGCCCGCCCCGGCCGAGGACGCGACGCCCGCGGCCCAGGACGCGGAGCCCGCGACCCAGGACGCGGAGGCGGCCGCCGCCGGGCCTGAGCTGCCGCAGCAGTCCCAGCCCCGCGACGACCGCCGGCAGAAGGGCGCCATCAGCCGGGTCATCGACCTGGAGGCGGCGTCCTGACGGGCGTACGGCCCGGCTCTAGCAGCCCGTCGCCCACGTATGGGAGTCGCCGTCGTCGTTGGCGGCCCCGTTGTAGTTGACCTCCTGGCCCGGCGCGAGGCACAGCGTCATGTGCCCGCCCTGCCACGCCTCCGAGTAGACCTGGACGTACGACTTGATGCCCGGGCCCTCGATGCCGTGGTTCGCCCAGGACGAGTCCTCGTCGGCGATGTAGCTCTCCCACCAGCCGTCGTCGCCGCTCCAGTTGGCGCGCTGGCCGCCGTAGTCGGCGTTCTCCCAGGCGCAGAACTCACCGCTCGGGCAGTCCGCCGCCTGCGCGGCCGTCGCTCCGGCGAGGGCGCTGCCCGCGGCCAGCAGGGTCGCTGCCAGCAGGGCGATGCGTCGCTTCATTCGACTTGCCTTTCTGTTCTCTGGAGTTACGCCGATCAACGGCACCGGTCACCGCTCGGCGAGGATCGCCGCGGCCCGTCCGAGTGCCTGCTCGCGCAGCTCCCGGAAGGCGGCCCGGTCCTGGGGCGCCGCCTTGGCCTTGAGGTTGTTGACTGAGGTGGACACGCGGAACCAGCGCCCGACATCGCCGTACAGCCGCCGCTGGGCGGCGGCGAGGCAGCCGTCGGTGTGCTGGCTGACGGTGTGGCCGCTGGGCAGGGTGAGCGACAGCTCGGCCCGCCCGGACCCGAAGTAGGCGTCGGTGACGCGTCGTGCGTCGGCGGAGTCCGGCCGCGGCTCACCCGGCCGGGGCGGGGTGAACCCCTGGCGGGTCAGGCACCGCTCGATGAGCAGCTGCTGCGCGGCCCGGACGGTGTCGTCGGGGGAGAGGGCGGGCCGTCCGCCCCCGGTCGTACAGCCTGATGCGGAGACGGCCAGGCAGCCGAGGAGGAGGGCCGCCGCGAACCGCGGGCGCACGGCGTGCTCAGCTCTGCTCGCAGCCCTGGTCGTCCGTGGCGACCCCGTCGATGCGGCTGCCCCACGCCCAGTCCGGGCTGCGGTCGCCGGTCCAGATCTTGCGGTAGTAGCAGCGGCCGCCGGAGTGGTCGATGGCGTAGACGGTGACGTCGGCGTTCGACTCGAAGGAGCGGGCGTTGTCGTGGATGTGCTCGGGCACGTCGGTGTAGCCGAACGGCCGGTAGCACCAGGAGCCGCCCCGGTAGCCGGTCTCGTTGTAGAAGCAGACGTCCCCCGGCGCGGTCGCCGTGACGGGCGCGGGCAGGGTGTGGGCGTCCTCGACCGGGAGCGTACGGGCCCCTGCGGGGGCGGCGGACAACAGGAGGGCGGCGAGGCAGAAGGACAGCGCGGCGGCTCGGCGGTGGGGTCGGTGTGACCGTGGCATGGCAGATCATCTCCGGACGGTGCGGTGACTGGCGTCGTGCAACGCCAACCCTCCCCGGGCATCCGTGCAGGTAAGCGGGCTGACACCCGGACCGGTGAACCGGGGTCACCACCCCGCCGGCGGGCGTACGCCCCAGCGCTCCGGGGCTGCCGGCCGGTTACTTGTCGATGTCGCCGACCACGAAGAACATCGACCCCAGGATCGCGACCATGTCCGCGACCAGTGTCCCCGGCAGCAGCTCCACCAGCGCCTGGATGTTGTTGAACGACGCGGAGCGCAGCTTCAGCCGGTACGGGGTCTTCTCGCCCTTGGACACCAGGTAGTAGCCGTTGAGCCCGAGCGGGTTCTCCGTCCAGGCGTAGGTGTGGCCCTCGGGGGCCTTCAGGACCTTCGGCAGCCGCTGGTTGACCGGTCCGGGCGGCAGCTCCGCGAGGCGGTCGAGGCAGGCCAGGGCGAGGTCGAGGGAGGTGTGGGTCTGCGCCAGCAGGACCTCGAAGCGCGCGAGGCAGTCGCCGTCCTCGCGTACGGCCACCTTCAGTACGTCCTGGAGTTCGCCGTACGCCAGATACGGCTCGTCGCGCCGCAGGTCGAAGTCGACGCCCGAGGCGCGGGCGATCGGGCCGCTCACGCCGTACGCGTGCACCGTGCGCGCGTCGAGGCGGCCGACGTCGCGGGTGCGGCCGCGGAAGATCTCGTTGCCGAGGACGAGGTTGTCGAACACGTCCATCCGGGAGACGCACGCCTCGACGGCGGCGCGGGCGCGGCCCGTCCAGCCGGCGGGGAGGTCCTCCTTCAGCCCGCCGACCCGGTTGAACATGAAGTGCACCCGGCCGCCGGAGACCTCCTCCAGCACCGCCTGCAGGTCCTCGCGCTCGCGGAAGGCGTGGAAGATCGGCGTGATGCCGCCCAGCTCCAGGGGGTAGGAGCCGAGGAACATCAGGTGGTTCAGGACGCGGTTCAGCTCCGCGAGCAGGGTGCGCAGCCAGACGGCGCGCTCCGGGACCTCCATGCCGAGCATGCGCTCGACGGCGAGGACGACGCCGAGTTCGTTGGAGAACGCGGACAGCCAGTCGTGGCGGTTGGCGAGCATGATGATCTGGCGGTAGTCGCGCGCCTCGAAGAGCTTCTCCGCGCCCCGGTGCATATAGCCGATCACCGGCTCGGCGGAGACGATCCGCTCCCCGTCCAGGACGAGCTTCAGTCTCAGCACGCCGTGGGTGGAGGGGTGCTGCGGTCCGATGTTGAGGACCATGTCGGTGGCCTCACCGGCCCCGCCGATCCCGACCGTCGTCGTCTCCGTCATAGCGCCCCAGTGTGCCACTCGCTGCGCGCTCTGCGGTTGGTGAGGCTCCTGCTGGTGGGGTTCGCGCTGTGGGCGGTCCCGCCCGACGGGGATTCCCGGGGGCTTCGCCCCCGGGCCCCTGGGCGGGGTGGCGCTGTGGGTGGGTCCGCCCGACGGGGATTTCCGGGGGCTTCGCCCCGGGCCCCCTGGGAGGGGTGGCGCTGTGGGTGGGTCCGCCAGGACGGATTCCCGGGGGCTTCGCCCCCCCCGGGCCCCCGTGGGGAGGGTGGCGGTGTCTGGCTGCCGGCGTTCGCGCGGGCGGGCGAGTCCGTCGGCAGGGCATCCGGGGCTCCGCCCTCGGCCCCATGGGCTCCGGAGGGATGGGGTGGTTGGGTGAGCGGGGTCTGGCTGGTGGCGTTATTGCTTTGGGGGAGTCCGTCGGCAGGGTATCTGGGGGCTACGCCCTCAGGCCCGGCCCCCGGCTCCCGCTCCGGCCCCTGGCCTCCGGCACCCGGCCCCTGGCCTCCGGCCTCCGGCACCTGGCCTCCGGCACCCGGCCCCTGGCCTCCGGCACCCGGCCCCTGGCCTCCGGCACCTGGCCTCCGGCACCCGGCCTCCGGCTCCCGGCTCCCGGCTCCCGCTCCGGCCCCCGGCTCCCGCTCCGGCCCCTGGCCTCCGGCACCTGGCCTCCGGCCCCTGGCCTCCGGCCTCCGGCACCCGGCCTCCGGCACCCGGCCTCCGGCACCCGGCCTCCGGCTCCCGGCTCCCGCTCCGGCCCCCGGCTCCCGCTCCGGCCCCTGGCCTCCGGCACCCGGCCTCCGGCACCCGGCCCCTGGCCTCCGGCCTCCGGCACCCGGCCTCCGGCTCCCGGCCTCCGGCTCCCGCTCCGGCCCCTGGCCTCCGGCCCCCGACCTCCGGCCCTGGCCTCCAGCACCCGGCCTCCGGCCCCTGGCCTCCAGCACCTGGCCTCCGGTCCCTGGCCTCCAGCCCCCGGCACCCGACCTCCGGCACCCGGCCCCTGGCCCCTGGCCTCCAGCCCCGGGCCCTCGGAGGGATGGATGGTTCGGTGAGTGGGGTTTGTCAGGGGATCCGGAGGGTCCGTCCGCGGGGTGCGGGAGGGGGTGGTTCTGGGGGGTCAGGATGCTGGGGAGCGGGGGTCGTTTTCGTCGTCTGGGAGTTTTAGGACGCGTTCCAGGAACAGGGCCGCACCGATCACCAGCCAGCCGGCGATCACCGCGAGCAGGGCGTACACCGCCTGCTGGCGGCGGGTGGCGTAGTCGAGGCCGTCGATCACCAGGAACAGTCCGAAGCCGCCGTACATCCCGGCCACCAGCGCCGAGACGTACGCGCTGGCCTGGCCCAGCACCACCGCGCGGGCCGCCATCAGGGGGTCGACGCCCTTCGCGTCCTGCTCCCGCTGCCGCTGGGCGGCGAGGCGCGCGCGCATGGAGAGCGCCGTGGCGAACAGCACCGTCGCGATCACGCCCAGGACGACGGGCGCCGCCACCGGCACGCTGGGCAGCGTGCCGACCGTGTCCCACAACCGGGCACCCGCCCACGCCAGCACCCCGGCCGCGAGGAACAGCCCGGCCAGCACCCCGATCCGCATCTGCCGCACCACGGTGACACTCGTCCTTCGCGCTCGTCCGTCCCGCTCCTGGTCCGCGAGCCTACTCGGGCAGCCGCAGTTCCAGGTCGTACCGCGGGGTGACGCCCTCGCGGCCCACGGCCTCGAGCAGCTCCGCCACGGAGCCCCGGCCGGGGATCACGGCGCCCGGCTCCACGTCGTACCAGGGCACCAGGACGAAGGCGCGCTCGTGGGCGCGCGGGTGCGGGAGGGTCAGGCGCGGGTCGTCGGAGATCGTGCCCTGGTACGCGACGATGTCGACGTCGAGCGTGCGCGGGCCCCAGCGCTCCACCCGGGTGCGGTCGAACGCCTCCTCGATGGCGTTGGCGCGCTCCAGCATGGACGACGGGGGGAGTGTGGTCTTCACCACGACGACCGCGTTGAAGTACGGCGACTGGGTGCCGGCCTCGACGCCCCAGGGCTCCGTCTCGTACACGGGGGAGACGGCCTTCACCCGGACACCCGGGGTGTCCTCCAGCGCGTCGATGGCGCCCTGGAGGGTCTCGAGCCGGTTGCCGAGGTTGCTGCCGAGGGAGAGCACGGCCCGTTTGGGGTTGTGCAGGGTCGTGTCGGCCGCGTCGACCTGCTGGACGACGGAGAGGGGCACGGGCTGCACGGTCGGGTCGCTGCGGTTCATGCGCATCCTCTGCGTGTTGGCGGGTGTGGGGGGATGGGGGCGCTGCTGCGCGTCAGGCGCTACGGCGGCGGGTGACCGTGATCGTCACGTCGTCGAACGGGACGGTGATGGGGGCGTCGGGCTTGTGCACGACCACCGTCACCTCCTCGACCGCCGGGTGCTTGAGGATCTGCGTGGCGATCCGCTCGGCCAGGGTCTCGATGAGGTCGACCGGCTCGCCCTGGACGATGGCCACGACCTCCTCGGCGACCACGCCGTAGTGCACGGTCCTGGCGAGATCGTCGCCGGCGGCGGCGGGCCGGGTGTCCACGGACATCTCGACGTCGACGACGAAGGTCTGGCCCTCTTCGCGCTCGTGCGCGAAGACGCCGTGATGCCCTCTGGCGCGGAGCCCGTGCAGGGCGACCTTGTCCATCGTCCAGCCAAACCTTTCCTCGAACGTGTCTCCGCTCGCACTCGCGAGCGAATCGGCATCCCCCTACGGAGGCTACCTGGGCGGGGTGACAACGCCGTCTGCGTGCCCGGGTCCAGGCTCGGGGCGGCGCGTACCCGGGCCGGGCATGCCGCACCCCTACCCCGGTGGAAGATGACTCGAACGGATGCTCCGGAGTACGGCGGTTGACGCCCGGGTGTCCTCCCGTCGTACAGGGGCGCCGAAAACGTCAACCGCGCGAGGCGCCGGATCCTTCCAGGGCCCGCGCCACCCGTACGGCGTCGGCCGACGCCCGCACCTCGTGCACGCGCACCGCCCACGCGCCCTCGCGGGCCACGATCGCGGTGACGGCCGCGGTCGCGGCGTCCCGCTGGCGGGCCGGCGGCGGGGCGGCGGCGTCGTCGCCGGCCAGTACGCGGCCCAGGAACCGCTTGCGGGAGGCCGCGACGAGCACCGGGCGCGCCAGCGCGGTGCGCAGCCGGTCCAGGCCCGCCACCAGGGCCAGATCGTGCTCCGCCTGCTTCGCGAAGCCGAGCCCCGGGTCGACGACGATCCGCTCCAGCGCGATCCCGCCCTCGACGGCCGTCTCCACGCTCTGCCGCAGCTCGTCGACCACCTCGGTCACGGTGTCGGCGTAGACCGCGCGGTCGTTCATGTCGACGGACTGGCCGCGCCAGTGCATCACCACGAACGGCACCCGGGCCTCGGCCACCACCCGCACCATGTCGGGGTCGGCCCGCCCGCCGGAGACGTCGTTGACCAGCGTGGCGCCCGCCTCGACGGCCTGCGCGGCGACGGACGCCCGCATAGTGTCCACCGACACCGGGACGCCCGCCCGGGCCAAGCCCCGTACGACGGGGATGACGCGGCGCAGCTCCTCGGCCTCGTCCACCCGGGTCGCCCCGGGGCGGGTCGACTCGCCGCCCACGTCGACCAGGTCGGCGCCCTCGGCGACGAGCTCCAGGCCGTGCTTGACGGCGAGACCGGTGTCGAACCACAGGCCGCCGTCGGAGAAGGAGTCGGGTGTGACGTTCACGACGCCCATGACCGCACACCGGTCCCAACCGGGAAGTCCCGCCACCTGGCCACGCACGCCGTCGTTCATACGACCAGCGTATGCCGCGCGCCGCCGGGGGCGCGCCGACCGGGGTCAGCCCCCGCCGAAGGCCCGCGGCAGCGCCACGTCCACCGGCTCGACCAGCCAGGTGAAGCCGCCCAGGCCCGAGGCGTCGAGGAGCTCGCCCGCCTGGGACGCCTGCGCCAGGGCGCGGACGTAGCCCGCGGGGTCCGACGACGCCAGCGCGAGCGGCGGGCGGGCGCCGTCCACGCCCAGCGCGCGCAGCGCGTCGCGCTGCGGCAGCAGCAGCGCGCCCGGACCCGCGCACGCGTCCAGGGCGACGTGTGCGGTGAGGTCGCACGTGCCGTCGGGCACCGGGTGCACCTCGCGGCCGTCGCGGAAGCCCGTGAGCGTGCCGAACGGCGGGCGGTCCGCGCGGGTGTGCGCGTAGTCCACCGCGACCGCCAGCCCCGCCCGTACGGCCGAGCGGGCCGCCGCCCACGCCGCGTCGCGCGCCGTTCCCAGCTCGACCCGCGCCCCGTACCCGGCGACCGGCCACCACCGCCGCGCCCACGCCGCGTCCGCCGCGGACAGCGGGCCCGCGAGGCGCTCGCCGCCGTCCGGGGCGACCTCGACGTACCGCAGGCCGCCGGAGGTGTCGGACTCGGCGATGTCGAGGGGGACGTTGTCCAGCCACTCGTTCGCGAACAGCAGCCCCGTCAGCCCGGGGGGCACCGACGCCCCCCACCCGATCCGGGGATCCAGCCCGCCGGGCCGGTCTGCCATCTCCACCGCGTACGGGCGGACCCGGCCCGGCCCGTCGTACAGCGACAGCACCGCGGACACCAGCTCGCCGCGCCCCGCCCCGACGTCCACGAAGTCCACCTCGGGCGGGCCGCCGAGGCCCAGCGCGACCTGCCGCAGCAGCTCGGCCACCGCCCGCGCGTACAGCGGGGAGACGTGCACGGAGGTGCGGAAGTGGCCGGCCGGGCCCGGCCCCGAGCGGCGGTAGAAGCCCTCCGGTCCGTACAGGGCGTCCTGCGCCGCCGTCCGCCATCCGCGCCAGTGCTCACCGTCCACGGAGGACACCGTAGGGGGTGCGCCGCCCGCAGGCCGGGGGGTCCCCGAGCCGGTGCCGCCCGCAGGCCCGGGGTGTCCCCGACCCGCGGGGCATCCCCGCCTCCACCCTGCGGAGTACGTGCACCGGGCAGGGATCGACCCCCCGGGGGACTCCCGGGCACCCCGGGGGTGCCTACGCTGGGTGACGTGCAGCGCGTATACGAATACCTCCGACGTCATCCGACGCTGGTCGACACCTTCTGGGCCGTCGTCCTGCTCGTGATGTCCGTGGGGTTCCTCATCGCGCTGGAGACCACCCGGGACGGGACCCGCAGCCCGCACGCGCCCGACGGGGACGTCGAACTCACGGTGGCGATCGTCATCGCCGTCGCCTACTGCGTCGCCGTCGCGCTGCGCCGCCGCGCCCCGGAGCGGGTGCTCGTGGCCGTCACCGCCATCGGCGTGCTGCAGGTGGTTCTCGGCAGCTGGCCGATGCCCGCCAACTTCGCCATGCTCGTGGCGATCTTCACCGTCGCCTCCCGCGACGTCGTCTGGGCCTCCCGCTGGGCCCTCGTCGGCGGCGCCCTCGCCCCGACCATCTCCGCCCTGCGCTGGCCCGACACCCAGCAGTCCCTGGCCAGCGCCATCGCCGGTACCGTCTTCATGACGGTCTGCTTCCTGATGGCCTGGGTCCTCGGCGACTCGCTGCGCACCCGCCGCGCGTACTACGCGCAGCTGGAGGAGCGCGCGCGCCGGCTGGAGAAGGAGCGCGAGGCGCAGTCCCGGATCGCGGTGGCCGCCGAACGCGCCCGGATCGCCCGCGAGCTGCACGACGTGGTCGCCCACAACGTGTCCGTGATGGTCGTCCAGGCCGACGGCGCGGCGTACGTCCTGGACACCGCCCCGGACCAGGCCAGGAACGCCCTCGCCACCATTTCCAGCACCGGCCGCCAGGCGCTCACCGAGATGCGCCGGCTGCTCGGCGTGCTCCGCACCAACGAGCGCGGCGAGCCGGGCCGCGAGTACGTCCCGCAGCCCGGCGTCGACCAGCTCACCGACCTCGTGGACCAGGTCCGCGGCGCGGGCCTGACCGTCGACTTCAAGGTCGAGGGCACCCCCTGCGACCTGCCCAGCAGCATCGAGCTCACGGCGTACCGGATCGTCCAGGAAGCCCTCACCAACACCCGCAAGCACGGCGGCCCCGACGTCGGCGCCACGGTGCGGCTGTCGTACGGCGACAAGGGCGTCGAGCTGCTCGTCGAGGACGACGGCCGCGGCGCGCAGCGCGAGCTGTACGAGGAGGGCGGCGCGGACGGCCAGGGCCACGGCCTGATCGGCATGCGCGAGCGGGTCGGCATGGTCGGCGGCACGCTGGACGCGGGCCCGCGCCCCGGCGGCGGCTTCCGCATCACGGCGATGCTGCCGCTGCGGCCGGCGGGTTGAGGCCCGCGCCCCGTTCGACCAGACTCCCGCCGACCGCTGTACGACAAGGAGCCCCGCCCATGACCATCCGCGTGATGCTGGTCGACGACCAGGCGCTGCTGCGCACCGGCTTCCGGATGGTGCTGGCGGCCCAGCCCGACATGGAGGTCGTCGCCGAGGCCGGCGACGGCGCGGAGGCGGTGGCGACCGCCGCCGCCACACCGGTCGACGTCGTCCTGATGGACGTCCGGATGCCGAGGATGGACGGCGTCGAGGCCACGCGGGAGATCTGCGCGGCGGGCGAGGGCGCGCCCAAGGTGCTCATCCTCACCACCTTCGACCTCGACGAGTACGCCTTCTCCGCGCTGCGCGTCGGGGCCAGCGGCTTCATGCTCAAGGACGTGCCCCCGGCCGAGCTGCTCTCCGCGATCCGCGCCGTCTACAACGGCGACGCGGTCGTCGCCCCCAGCACCACCCGCCGGCTCATCGACCGCTTCGCGGCCGTGATGCCCGCCGCGTCCGGCGAGAAGGCGCACCCGCAGGTGGCCCGCCTCACCGACCGCGAGCGGGAGGTGTTCCTGCTGGTCGCGCAGGGCCTGTCGAACGGCGAGATCGCCGCGCGGCTGGTGCTGTCGGAGGCGACCGTCAAGACGCACGTGGGCCGGATCCTGACGAAGCTGGAGCTGCGGGACCGGGTGCAGGCAGTGGTGCTGGCGTACGAGACGGGGCTGGTGCGGGCGGGAGGCTGACCGCCGGCCGGGTCTTCCCGGACCCGCGGCGGGGCCACCACAGCGCCCGGCCCAGCAGCACCGCGAGCGCCGGGACGAGGACCACCGAGAGCACCAGGGCGGAGAGCAGGATGCCCACGCCTGTACTGAAGCCGACCTCCCGGGTGGCCGGGTCCGCCGTGAGGCCCGCGAACGAACCGGCGAGCACCAGACCGGCCGTGGCGATCGCCGGCGCGGTGTGCCGTACCGCGGCCGCCACCGCCCGCCGGGGCGCCGTGCCGTCCGCCATCTCCTCCCGGATGCGGTCGCTGATCAGGATGTTGTAGTCGGTGCCCAGCGCGACGACGAACAGGAACAGCACCAGCGGCAGCACGAACGACACCCCCGGGTGGTCCAGCCCGTGCTGGAAGACCAGCGTGCTCGCGCCCAGCGTCGCCGCGAAGCCCAGCCCGATCACGGCCAGCAGCACGATCGGCGCCAGCAGCGACCGCAGCAGGAGCAGCAGGATCACCGCGATGAGCAGCGCCGCCACCGGGAACACCAGCCGCAGATCCTTGCCGACCGCGGTGGAGACGTCCGCGAACACGGCCGCGGTGCCCGTGATGTGCGCCTCCGCGCCGCCCGGGGTGTGGGCGGCGATCGCGGCCCGTACGGGGCCGGAGACCAGGTCGCGGGCCTGCCGGGTGTCGGAGCCGGGGGTGAGGTAGACGTCGAACCGGGCGGCGGAGCCGCGCTCGTTGAGGACGGGCGCGCCCACCTCGCCGACGCCGGGCACCTTCGCGAGGGCGTCGGCCAGGGCCGTGACCTCGCCCTCGGGCAGGGCGCGGCCGCGCACGTACACCGTGTGCGGGTCGGAGGCGCCCGCGGGCAGACTGCGGGCGATCCGCTCGGCCGTCTCCACGGCCTCGGTGCGCTTGCCCGCCGGTTCGTCGTACGACATCCGCACCCCGGCCGCACCCGCCGCCAGCACGCCGAGCAGCGCCACGCAGACCAGTACGAAGCGCCCCGGCCGGCGGCTCACCGCCTCGCCGAGTCGGGCGCTCGGGCCGCCCGTACGCTCCCGCCGCCACGCGCGCGACGGCCAGAACATCGCCCGCCCGAACACCGCCAGCAGCGCCGGCATCAGGGTCAGGCTCGCCAGCAGCATCACCAGCACCGACACCGCGATCGACGGGCCGAGCACCCGGAACTGCCCGAAGCTCGCCAGCCCGAGCGTCGCGAACGCCGCCACGATCGTCAGCGCCGCGCAGGCGACGGCCGTGCCGACGCGTCCGGCCGCCTCGGCCGCCGCCTCGTGGCGGGTCAGCTCCGGCCGCGTACGCAGCAGCTCGCGGAAGCGGAAGAGCAGGAACAGGAAGTAGTCGATGCCGATGCCCAGCAGGACGACGCCGATGAGGGAGGGCGTGGACGGGTCGAGCCGGAAACCGAGGAGCTGGGCGGCCCCGGCGACCGCGCCGAGCCCCGCGCCGCCGATCACCGTCACCGCGAACAGCGGTACGACGGCCGCGAGGACGCTGCGGAACGCCAGCACGTTCAGCAGGACGATGAGGCCCAGCGTGAGGATCTGGACGACCATCCCGGTGCGCTCGCCCGCCTTCTGCTCGTCGACGGTGGTGGCGAGCCCGCCGGTGAACCCCGCCGCCAGGCCCGTCCCGGCGAACTCCGCGCGCGCCGTGTCGCGGAAGGACGTCCACACCTCGTGCAGCCCCGGGTCCAGGGCGTTGCCGCGCAGGGAGACCGTCAGCAGCCGGAAGGCGCCGTCCGGGGCGACGGGGCCGGGTGTCACGGCGGGCGTCTGCGAGTAGTCCTTCATCAGCGGCTCGCGCTCGCCCTGGACGATCCGGTGCGCGGCCAGCCGGCCGGCGGTCCGCTCGATACGGGCCAGGTCGCCGGCCGTGAGCCGGCGCTCGTCGGTGCGGTGGACGACCATGGTCACGGCGTTGGCGTCCGGCTTCTCGCCGAACTCGTCGCCAGCGATCCGCAGCGCGGCGGCCGAGTCGTACGTCCCCGGCAGGAACTCGCCCGCCGACGAGCCGGTGACGCGGTACATCATCGACTGGCCGGCGACGCTCAGCCCGATGCCGACGACCGCCCAGACGACGATCACCAGCCAGCGCCGGCGGACGGCGTACGAGGTGATGGTGCGGATCATGGGTCCCTTCCCTTTCCGGTGGCGGCCGGCGACGGGTCCGGCCTCTTTCCAGGCCATCACGGGGAATCCGGCCGGACGTCGGCCGCGGGAAGGGGCCGCGACCAGGACCCGGGTACTGCCTCCGCGCCCGCACCGGACCCGGGTCACGGGCCGGGATCGTCCTGGCCGGGCGGGTCGGGCGGCGGGGGCCGGTGCGATAGTTGCCGTGGTCCCGGCGCACCGCCGTCGGGAGGTTCCGTACCAGCTCAAGACCGCGAGGAGACGCCCGAGTGACCCCCGCCGCGGCGCGCGCGCCGCGCGCCGTCCCCCGCCGCCGGTACGACGTGCTGATCGCGTGCGTCGCGACCGCCGCCGACACCGCCGCGTGGCTGGCCGCGGGCCGGCCGTCGTGGCCGCTCGCCGGCGGCGTCGGCCTGGCCCTGCTCGCGCTCGGCGCCGTGGCGCTGTCCGTCCGGCAGCGGGCGCCGCTGCCGGTCCTCGGGGTGGTCCTGGTGGTGCAGCTGGTCACCGGGTTCCTCGCCCCGATGCCGGACTCCTTCGGGCTGACCACGGCCGTCGCGCTGTACACCGTCGCGCGGCTGCTCCCCACCCGCACGGTGGCCCTGGCGGCGGGCGCGACGACGGCCGTCCAGGTGGTGCGGTCCGTACAGGGCGACGAGCAGCTGGCGGCGCGGGGGCTCGCCAGCGTCGTGTCGGTCGCGCTCGTGGTCGCGGTGGGCATCGGCGTACGCAACTGGCAGCGGCAGCGCGACCTCAACGAGCAACTGCTCGCCGACCGTGCCGTCACTGACGAACGCCGCCGCATCGCGCGGGAGCTGCACGACATCGTGGCGCACCACATCACCACCATGTACCTGATGTCCGGCGGCGCCCGGGCCACGCTCGAGTCCGACCCCGCCGCCGCCCGCGAGGCCCTGGTCACCCTGGAGGAGTCGGGGCGCACCGCGCTCGGCGAGATGCGGCAGCTGCTCGGGGTGCTGCGGGCGCCCGGTCCCCCGGAAGGCGAACCGTGGGCGCCGCAGCCGGGTGTCGCCGACCTTCCCGCACTCGTCGCCGAGGCGTCGGCGGCGGGCCGGCCGACGGAGCTGGAGATCACCGGGGGCGAGCGGTCGCTGCCGCTGCCCGTCAGCCTCGCCCTGTACCGCGTGGTGCAGGAGGCGCTGACCAACGTCCGCAAGCACGCGGGCGAGGCGCGGACGGTGGTCCGGCTCGGGTATCTGCCGGACGGGGTGGCGGTGGAGATCGCGGATGACGGGAGCTCTGCGGGCTCCGTGGGCGCTTTCGGCGGTGGTGGGGCCGGGGGTTACGGTCTGCTGGGGATGCGGGAGCGGATGGCGGTGCACGGCGGCACCCTCGAGGCCGGGAGGCGTGAGGGCGGCGGGTTCCGGGTGGCGGCGAGCGTGCCGCTCCCCGTGCCGGACGGGTCGAACGGGGAGGCGGGGCGGAATGCGACCGACTGAGACGGCGGACCCCGCACGGCTGACCGTCCTCATCGCCGACGACCAGCCGCTCGTACGCCGTGGCCTGACGCTCGTCCTGCGGGCCGATCCGTCCATCGAGGTCGTCGGCGAGGCCGGGAACGGCGAGGAGGCCGTGGAGGCCGCGCACCGGCTGCGGCCGCGCGTGGTGCTGATGGACGTCCGGATGCCGGTGCTCGACGGCGTACGGGCCACCGAGCGGCTGACCGCCGAACTGCCCGGCTGCCGGGTGCTGGTGCTGAGTACGTTCGACGTGGACGAGTACGTCGTGGGCGCGCTGCGCGCGGGCGCGGCCGGCTTCCTGCCGAAGGACGTCGCCCCGGAGGAGCTGGCCGCCGCGCTGCACACCGTCGACCGCGGCGAGGCGGTCGTCGCCCCGCGGCTGCTGACCCGCCTCATCGCCGCGTACGTCACGCCGACCGTGGCGTCCCCGCCCCGGCGGGCGGCGGCCCTGGAACAGCTGACCCCGCGCGAGGAGCAGGTGCTGCGGCTGATCGCGCGGGGACTCGACAACACGGGGATCGCCCGGGAGATGGGCATCGGCGTCCAGACGGTGAAGAACCACGTGACGGGCGTCTTCGCCAAGCTGGGCGTGCGGGACCGGGCGCAGGCGGTGATCGCGGCGTACGAGTCGGGGCTGGTCCGGGCGGGCGAGGCGTAGGGACGTCAGCGGGTCTCGCGCACGAGCGCCAGGAACGCGTCCACGGCCTGCGCCACATCGCCGGCGGTCCACTCCAGGGCGGACGCCGACACGGTCACCTCGGTCACGGAGATCCCGGGCGGCATGCCGGGCTCCGTCCACCGCCGGAAGAGGACGGTCTTCTGCTCCTCCGCCATCCGCAGCGAGCACTCCGTCAGCACCTCCGCCGAGTACGGCAGCCACACCTGGAACTGGTGCGTGTGCGGAACGGCGGGATACACCCGGTGCCAGGACTCGCCCGCCTCGGTGAACGCGGAAGCCAGGGCGGCGGCGACGGTCTTCGCGTGCGCGACGTACTCGGGCAGCCGGGGCAGCTCGTGCTCCAGCCCGTACAGGGCGGTGAGCACGGCCGGCCACTGCTGGAACAGCTGCCCGCCGTACCGGTGCCGCCAGGTCCTCGCCTCGTCGATCAGCGTCGCGGGGCCGGCGAGGGCGGCGCCCGACACGGCGCCGAGCGACTTGTAGAAGGAGACGTACACGCTGTCCGCGAGCCCGGCGATCTCCGGCAGCGGCCGCCGGAAGTGCTCGGTGGTCTCCCACAGCCGCGCCCCGTCGAAGTGCACGACCGCGTCCCGCTCCCGCGCGGCGCCGACGGTCTCCGTCAGCTCCTCCCACGACGGCAGTACGAACCCGGGCTCGCGCATCGGCAGCTCCAGCATCAGCGTCCCGAAGGGCTCACCGACGCCGGCGACCTCCGCGGCGCTCGGCGTGCGCGGCGCGTCGGTCACGTGCACGGCGCGCAGCCCGCTGACGACGGCGTACGCGTCCCGCTCGTGCACCTCGAGGTGGTGCAGCGGATGGGAGACGACGACCTCGCTCCCGGTCCGCCCCGCCCAGCACCGCAGCGCCACCTGCTGCGCCATGGTCCCGGTCGGAAAGTACGCGGCGTCCTCCTTCCCGAGCACCTCGGCGGTCCGCCGCTCGAGCTCCTCGACGACACCGGTCCCGTAGACGTCGACGGGCTGCCCGAGATCGACCCCACCGACGGCGATCGCACCCATCCGCGCAAGGGCGTCCTCGATGCTCACCGCGAGCGGCCCCCCGGACAGGGCGCGACGCGCGGCTCGCTGGGCGGCGAAGTGACGGAGCTTGTCGTCTTGGCTCATGGGGCGAGGATGACATGCCGGGACCCCTCCCAGCGCGACAGGCACCGCTCCCAGCCCGTCCGGCGCTTGAGGCCGAGGCGCGCAGCGCCGACCGCGTCAGCCGACGCAAGGCGACCTCCAGCCCGTCCGGCGTCTGAGGACTGAGGCGCGAAGCGCCGAACCGCGCCGCAGGCGCCGGCGCAAACCGCACGTTGCAGCGTGACCGCAGCACCCCCTCAGCCCGTCCGGCGTTTGAGGACTGAGGCGCGAAGCGCCGAATCGCGCCGCAGGCGCCGGCGCAAACCGCACGTTGCAGCGGGACCGCAGCACCCCCTCAGCCCGTCCGGCGTTTGAGGACTGAGGCGCGAAGCGCCGATCCGCGTCAGCCGGCGCAACCCCAGAGCGCAACGAGGCCGCCCCTGCGGGGATAGCGTACGATTGACGAGAAGTCCGGTACCCCATGGAGGACTGGAACGGAAGGCACACCGCGTGACCCCCAACGACGCAACCGCACCACCACCCCAGGGCGAGAAGCCCGCGAGGCTCACCGTGGGAGTCGTCGGCGCCGGCCGCGTAGGCCCCGCGCTGGCGGCCGCGCTCGCGCTCGCCGGACACCGCCCCGTCGCCGTGAACGCCGTCTCCGACGCCGCCCGGCGCAGGGCCGACGAGCTGCTTCCCGGCGTCCCCGTCACCGACCCGGCCGACGTGCTGGCCCGCGCGGACCTCGTCCTGCTCACCGTCCCGGACGACGTCCTCCCCGGCCTCGTCGAGGGCCTGGCCACGACCGGCGCGATCCGGCCCGGCCAGCTCCTGGCCCACACCTCCGGCCGCTACGGCGCCGCCGTACTCGACCCCGCCACGCGACGAGGGGCCCTGCCCCTCGCCCTGCACCCCGCGATGACCTTCACCGGCACCGCCGTCGACGTACAGCGCCTCGCCGGATGCTCCTTCGGCGTCACCGCCCCGCAGGAGCTGCGGATGGCCGCCGAGGCCCTCGTCGTGGAGATGGGCGGCGAGCCGGAGTGGATCGAGGAGGAGGCCCGCCCGCTGTACCACGCCGCCCTCGCGATCGGCGCGAACCACCTCGTCACCCTCGTCGCCCAGTCCCAGGAGCTGCTGGCCAAGGCCGGCGTCCAGGCCCCCGAGCGCATGCTCGGCCCCCTGCTGGGCGCAGCCCTGGACAACGCGCTGCGCAGCGGCGACGCCGCCCTCACCGGCCCGGTGGCCAGGGGCGACGCCGGCACCGTGCGGGCGCACATCGAGCAACTGCGGGCGCACGCGCCCACCGCCGTACCCGCGTACGTCGCCATGGCCCGCGCCACCGCCGACCGCGCGCTGGCCAACGGACTGCTGAAGGCCGAGCTGGCCGAGGACCTGCTCGGGGTCCTCGCGGACGGAGGATCCCGGTGACCGATCTGATCAGGCACTGGGAAGACCGCGGCAGCCCCGAGTTCGCCGGGCTGACCGGACCCACCGCCGTCGTGATGACGATGGGCGCCCTGCATGAGGGGCATGCCTCCCTGATCCGTGCGGCCCGTGCCCGTATGGGTCGGTCCGGAGCGGTCATCGTCACCGTGTTCGTCAACCCGCTGCAGTTCGGCGCGAACGAAGACCTCGACCGTTACCCCCGCACCCTCGACGCCGATCTGAAGCTGGCGGAACTGGCCGGCGCGGACCTCGTCTACGCCCCGCCCGCCGACGAGGTCTACCCCCACGGGCAGCCCAAGGTGCGGCTCAGCGCCGGCCCGATGGGCGAGGTGCTCGAAGGCGCGTCCCGCCCCGGCCACTTCGACGGCATGCTCACCGTCGTGGCCAAGCTGCTCCACATCACCGAGCCCGACGTGGCCTTCTTCGGCGAGAAGGACGCCCAGCAGCTCGCCCTCATCCGGCGCATGGTGCGCGACCTGGACTTCGACGTCGAGATCGTGGGCGTCCCCACCGTCCGCGAGGACGACGGCCTCGCGCTCTCCTCCCGTAACCGCTACCTCTCCGCCGCCGAGCGCCGCACCGCCCTCGCGCTCTCCCGCGCTCTGTTCGCCGGCCGCGACCGGCTCGCCGCGGAGGCGGCGCTCGCGCAGCGCGCCGAGACCAGCCCGGCGGGCGCGCACTGGGCCCGCGAGCTCACCGCCCTCGGCGAGGAGCGCGCCGCCGCCGACGCGCACGCCCGCGGGTACGCCCCGCTCGCGCGCCCCTCGGCCGTACGGGGCGCCGCCCAGCACGTACTCGACGAGGCCGCGCGCCTCGATCCGCCCCTCGAGCTCGACTACCTCGCGCTCGTCGACCCCGACGACTTCACCGAGGCCGGCGACGGCTTCACCGGCGAGGCGGTCCTCGCCGTCGCCGCGAAGGTCGGCACCACCCGCCTCATCGACAACATCCGGCTGACGTTCGGAGCGACAGGAGTCCCCGCATGACCGGCATACGGCTGACCGCCCCCGCGCCGGGCTGGTCCATCGACGCGGACGTCGCGGTCGTCGGCTCCGGCGTCGCCGGCCTCACGGCGGCCCTGCGCTGCGCCGCCGCGGGCCTGCGGACGGTCGTCGTCACCAAGGCCAACCTCGACGACGGCTCCACCCGCTGGGCCCAGGGCGGCATCGCCGCGGCCCTCGGCGAGGGCGACACCCCCGAGCAGCACCTCGACGACACCCTCGTCGCCGGCGCGGGCCTGTGCGACGAGGACGCGGTACGGCTCCTGGTCACCGAGGGTCCCGCCGCGGTGCGGCGCCTCATCGACGCGGGCGCGCACTTCGACGAGGACGACGCCGGCGGCATCGCCCTCGCCCGCGAGGGCGGCCACCACCGGCGCCGGATCGCCCACGCGGGCGGCGACGCGACCGGCGCGGAGATCTCCCGGGCGCTGGTCGCCGCGGTGCGCGACGCGGGGATCGAGACGATCGAGCACGCGCTCGTGCTCGACCTGCTGAAGGACGGGGTCGGCCGTACGTCCGGCGTCACCCTGCACGTGATGGGCGAGGGCGCGCACGACGGCGTGGGCGCGGTCCGCGCGCCGTCCGTGGTCCTGGCGACGGGCGGCATGGGCCAGGTCTTCTCCGCGACCACGAACCCCACGGTCTCGACGGGCGACGGCGTCGCGCTGGCCCTGCGGGCCGGGGCGGAGGTGTCGGACCTGGAGTTCGTCCAGTTCCACCCGACGGTGATGTACCTCGGCCGGGACGCGGAGGGGCAGCAGCCGCTCGTCTCCGAGGCGGTACGGGGTGAGGGGGCGTATGTCGTCGACGCGTCCGGTGAGCGCTTCATGGTCGGTCAGCACGAACTGGCCGAGCTCGCGCCGCGCGACATCGTCGCGAAGGGCATCACGCGGCGTATGCAGGAGCAGGGCGCCGAGCACATGTACCTCGACGCGCGGCACTTCGGCG
This sequence comes from Streptomyces sp. NPDC051940, assembly GCF_040680895.1. Lineage (NCBI taxonomy): Bacteria > Bacillati > Actinomycetota > Actinomycetes > Kitasatosporales > Streptomycetaceae > Streptomyces > Streptomyces sp. NPDC051940. The sequence continues at coordinate 26,551 of NZ_JBFAXR010000103.1, forward strand.
CGGAGATGTGGGCCGCGCGCTTCCCCACGATCCTGGCCGCGTGCCGCGCCCACGGCATCGACCCGGTCACGGACCTGATCCCGGTCGCCCCCGCGGCGCACTACGCCTCCGGCGGCGTCCGCACGGACCTCGCGGGCCGTACGACGGTCCCCGGCCTCTACGCCTGCGGCGAGGTCGCCTGCACTGGCGTCCACGGCGCGAACCGCCTCGCGTCGAACTCCCTCCTGGAGGGCCTGGTCTTCGCAGAACGCATCGCGGCGGACGTGGTGACGTCCTCCGGAGGGCCGACGGCGGTGACCCCGGCAGACGGTGACGGGTGGCATGTGGGCGGGGGCACAACTCGCGGCGCAGCCGCGAGCGCCGGCCCGGCCCCGACGACGCAGGGCGACCACCTAGTCGCCCCGGAAACCCGCGCCCAGATCCAGCGCATCATGACGCGAGGCGCAGGCGTCCTCCGCAGCGCGGAGAGCCTCGCGGCAGCCGCACAGGAACTCGACCGCATACGCGACGAAGCGAAGCCCGACGCCGAACTCCCCGGCGTCGAGACGTGGGAGGCCACCAACCTCCTCCTCGTCGCAAGAGTCCTCACCCGCACGGCCGCCCTCCGCGAGGAGACCCGCGGCTGCCACTGGCGCGAGGACCACCCCGACCGCGACGACACCGCCTGGCGCCACCATCTGCTCGCCACGCTCACCCCGGACGGATCCGTGGCGACCCGACCGACCGCCACCACCGCCTTCCCGCCCAGCCGGCCCACCCCGGCCGTAACGCCCACCCAGGAGCAAGCGTGACCACCCCGACCCCCAACCGCCCCCAGCCGGTCGAGCTGACCCTCCTCCCCCTCGGCGGCCCGAGCGAGCCGGCCGGAGGCTGCGGCGACGCCTGCGGCTGCGGCGCGGGCGAAGGCGACAGCTACGAGCACGACCCCCTCGAGTGCGGCCTCGACCCCGACCTCGCCGAGCTCCTCGCCGACGCGGGCCTGGACCCGGTCCAGGTCGAGGACATCGCCCACATGGCCATCGAGGAGGACCTCGACAACGGCGTGGACGTCACCACCGTGGCGACGATCCCCGAGGACGCCGTCGCGACCGGCGACTTCACGGCCCGCGAGGACGGCGTCGTCGCCGGCCTGCACATCGCCGAGGCCGTCCTCTCCGTCGTCTGCACGGACGAGATGGAGGTCGAACGCCACGTCGAGGACGGCGACCGCGTCACCGCGGGCCAGGTCCTGCTCTCCGTGACGACCCGGACCCGCGACCTGCTCACCGGCGAGCGCTCCGCGCTCAACATCCTGTGCCGCCTCTCCGGCATCGCCACCGCCACCCGCCGCTGGGCGGACGCCCTCGAGGGCACGAAGGCCGAGGTCCGCGACACCCGCAAGACGACCCCCGGCTTCCGCGCGCTGGAGAAGTACGCCGTACGGGCCGGCGGCGGCGTCAACCACCGTATGTCGCTCTCCGACGCGGCCCTGGTCAAGGACAACCACGTCGTCGCCGCGGGCGGCGTCGCCCAGGCGTTCAAGGCGGTCCGCACCGAGTTCCCCGACGTACCGATCGAGATCGAGGTCGACACCCTCCACCAGCTCCGCGAGGGCCTGGACGCGGGCGCCGACCTGATCCTGCTCGACAACTTCACCCCCTCCGAGACCGCCGAGGCCGTCGCGCTCACCGCCGGCCGCGCGATCCTGGAGTCCTCGGGCCGCCTCACCCTGGACAACGCCCGCGCGTACGCCGAGACGGGCGTCGACTATCTCGCGGTGGGCGCCCTCACCCACTCCTCCCCGATCCTCGACATCGGCCTGGACCTCCGCGAGGAGCGCGTCTGATGCTGCTGACCATCGACGTCGGCAACACCCACACCGTCCTCGGCCTGTTCGACGGCGACGAGATCGTCGAGCACTGGCGGGTGTCCACCGACCCGCGCCGTACCGCGGACGAACTCGCCGTACTCCTCCAGGGCCTGATGGGGATGCACCCGCTGCTCGGCGAGGAGCTCGGCGACAACATCCACGGCATCTCCATCTGCTCCACCGTCCCCGCCGTCCTGCACGAGCTGCGCGAGGTCACCCGCCGCTACTACGGCGACGTCCCCTCCGTCCTGGTCGAGCCCGGCGTGAAGACGGGCGTGCCGGTCCTCATGGACAACCCCAAGGAGGTCGGCGCCGACCGCATCATCAACGCCCTCGCGGCGATCGAGCTGTACGGCGGCCCGTGCGTCGTCGTGGACTTCGGTACGGCGACGACGTTCGACGCGGTGAGCGCGCGCGGCGAGTACGTCGGCGGCGTGATCGCGCCCGGCATCGAGATCTCCACGGAGGCCCTCGGCGTACGCGGCGCCCAGCTCCGCAAGATCGAGATCGCCCGCCCGCGCAGCGTCATCGGCAAGAACACCGTCGAGGCGATGCAGTCCGGCATCCTCTACGGCTTCGCGGGCCAGGTCGACGGCGTCGTGGGCCGGATGGCACGGGAACTCGCACCCGACGACCCGGACGACGTCACCGTCATCGCGACCGGCGGCCTCGCCCCGATGATGCTGGCCGACTCCTCGGTCATCGACGAGCACGAACCCTGGCTCACGCTGATCGGCCTGCGGCTGGTGTACGAGCGGAACATCTCCCGTACGACGTAGGCCGGTCGGCCCCGGGCAACCCACAAGGGCCCTGTGGGAGTCTTGTCATACAGCACGCCAGTGCGTACATGACAGGTCTGTGGGGACATTGACGCGATGGGGGAGAGCGAGAAGGGCATCCGCGGCACTGGCCGCCGCGGTGGCCCTCGGCGCCCTCATGCCCGGGGCGGTGCCCCCGGCAGCGGCGGCGTCCGCCGGGCCGGTGCTGGGCGTCGAGGTCCCGGAGACGGTGTATCTGCCCGAAGAGGGCCGCGGCGCGGGGGACTTGTTCGGGGTGACGCTGACGCTGCCGCCCGGCGCGGGGCGCGGCGCGCCGGGAGTGGCCGCTTCGCCCACCCCCGTACAGCCTGACCCCGACGGCACGGTCACGCTCATACCCGACGAGCAGCCCACATCCACCGCCCGCGACGTGGAGCTGGTCGTCGACGCCACCGCCCTCGCCGGTGTCGCCGAGGTCGCGGACACCGGCGCCTGCGACGCCGCCGGACTGGTCTTCACCTGCGCCTGGCCGTCCCTCGCTCAGCGCACGGAGGTACGGCCGTTCGCGCTGCGCGGCGCGCAGGGCGTACGCGCCGGAGCGCACGCCACGATCACGCTCACCGCACGAGCGGCCGGCGCCGCGGACACCACCGCCCGCACCGAGGCGGTCGTCGGCCGCCCCGTCCTCGCCGAACTCCGCCACGACCCCCTGCGCGGCCTCAGCCCCGGCGAGCCCTTCACCCTCACCCCGGCGATCGCCAACCACGGCGAACTGGCGGCGCCCCGCGGCATCGGCGTCCGCCTCCAGGGCACCACGGGCCTGCGCCTGGCCCGCGAGTACGGCAACTGCCGCTACAAGCCCGCGCCGGACGCGGCCGCGTACTGCGTCTTCGCCACCCCCGTGACCCCCGGCCACGCGTACACCCTCTCCGCCCCCTTCCACTTCACGCCGGCCGAGGACCTCATGTACGGGCAGGTCTCGTACGACGCGTGGATCCTGGGCGGCGACACCCCCGACGACGCGGCCTCCTACGCCGTACGCGGGTCCGGCCCCGCCCTCACCCTCGAACCGGCCGCGGACCGGGACTTCGCGGAGCCCGGCGGGCTGCTGGACGTGGGCACGCTGCAGACGGCGGACTACCAGGCCGTGGGCGGCGTCGTCGAGGGCGCGGTCGGCGAGACGGTCGAGGTGGCCCTGGGCGTCCAGAACGCGGGCCCGGGCTCGATGGCCCTGGCGGGCGGCACCGGCCGGTACGTGGTGACACCGCCGGAGGGGACGACGGTGGTGGGGATCCCCGGTACGGGCTCGGCTGCCGGCTGGGCCTGTGACCGCGGAGGGTCCGGGTCGTACGTCTGCGACCTCCCGGAGGTCTTCCCGGCCGGTACGGAGGACACGCTGGTGTTCCGGGTCCGGGTGGACCGGGCGGTGTCCGGCGCGCCCGGGCGGATCCAGTCGCTGGCGCGTACGGACTTCCCGGCGCGGGACGCGGTCCCGGCGAACGACACGGCACCGGTGCTGCTGCGCGTACGGCCGGCGACGGCTTCGCCCTCGCCGTCCACGCCCCCCGCTTCGTCCCCCGCCTCGTCCTCGCCTTCGCCTCCCCCCGCGCCTTCGTCGCACGGGGGCGCGATGGCGCCCACCGGCATCTCGCGCCTTGTCCCCTGGCTGATAGCGGCCTCGGCCGGCGCCCTGGGCCTGGGCTCGGTCACGCTCGCGATGATCCGTGTCCCGGGGCGGGGGAGGGCGGGCGCCCGGCAGGCGTAGCCCGGACGGCCGCACTTCGCGGCCGGCCTTCTTCGCCCGCCGGGGCGCGCCGGTGCGGCGATCGGAGCCGGACCCGCGCCGGATGCGCGACGCGCGCCCCCGCGCGCGCCTCGCGCGCAAACGCCCTGGAAGGGCCTAAAGTCGGATTATGCCGACGCCATACGGTTCGCGAGGCGGCATGGTCTTCGGCCCGGACGAGCTGCACACGCTCCGCCGGGCGCTGGCCGTCGCCACCCAGCCGCAGCCCTCAGCGATGTCCGACCAGGACTTCGCCGACAGCTGCCTGCGGCTCCTCGCGGACGTGGCCGAGGCCAGCCTCGAAGCCGCACGCCGCGACGCGTTCGTCGCGGACGAGCTGCGCCGCTACCGCGCCGCACTGCCCGGCGCGGCGGCGGGCTACACCGAACTGCTCGAGCAGGCGCTCGCCGACGGCCATACGCCGCTGGTGAGCGACGTGGCCGCGCTCCGCGCCCTGGTGGGACTGCCCGCCGGGGCGAAGGAGACGGGCCGCCGCCGTGCGCTGCTCCGCCGCCTTGAGCACCTGGCGGCCCGGCGTACGGCCCAGGGGGTCCCGCCCGCGCGGGAGACATCGCGCGGACGTCCGCTGATCGCACTTCCGGGAGGTCGTATGTCCGAGGAGACGACGCAGGATCCGGCCCCGACGCGGGCCCCCCAGAAGCACCCGGCCGCCCCCACGGCACCCGGCACCCCCCCGGGCCGCCGCCCGGTCCCCACCCCAGCCGAGGTCTTCCCCCCGGGCCGCCGCAGGTCGTCCCCGCCCCAGGCGGACACGCCCCCGGGGGCGGAGGCGCTTTCGGCTTGACGGACGGGGGGTCTGGGGGGCTGGTAAGCCCCC
>NZ_JBFAXR010000104.1:0-31564 GCF_040680895.1 Streptomyces sp. NPDC051940
GGCAGGAACCCGAGCGCCAGGAACGCAAAACCGGCGGCAGCAGGTCCGCGGAAAAGGGCCACGCACCAGGGACCAGGAGCCGGAGGCAGGAACCCGAGCGCCAGGAACGCAAAACCGGCGGCAGCAGGTCCGCGGAAAAGGGCCACGCACCAGGGACCAGGAGCCGGAGGCAGGAACCCAGGCGCCAGGAACGCAAAACCGGCGGCAGCGGGCTCGGGGAAGAGGGCCGGGCACCAGGGACCAGGGGCGGGGGCAAGAGCCCGCGTACCCGAAACGCCCGGGAGCCGGGAAGCCGAGGCCCGGACGGTCGCGCGTCAGGCGAGCCCCGGCCCCGAGGACCGAATGCCCAAGGCCCCCGCCCCCCGCCATCCGGGTGGACCTCCGTCCCCTGCCCCTCCGGCCCATGGACACCGGCCCCCGCCGCCGCACAGCCTGGCGTTCACACACCCGCATCCCACGGAACCGGAAGGCGCCCCCCATGAGCGACGACTGGCGCTACGACGACCTGCGCGCCACCTACATCAACTGCACCCTCAAACGCTCCCCCGAGGTCAGCAACACCGAGGGTCTCATCGAGCGCAGCCGCGCCGTGATGGAGGCGCACGGGGTCAAGACCGAGCTGATCCGCGCCGTCGACCACGACATCGCGACCGGCGTCTGGCCGGACATGACCGAGCACGGATGGCAGACCGACGAGTGGCCCGCGCTGTACGAGCAGGTGATGGCCTCCGACATCCTGGTGCTCGCCGGGCCCATCTGGCTCGGCGACAACAGCTCCGTGATGAAGCAGGTCATCGAGCGCCTGTACGCCTGCTCCAGCATCCTCAACGAGCAGGGGCAGTACGCGTACTACGGCCGCGCCGGCGGCTGCCTCATCACCGGCAACGAGGACGGTGTGAAGCACTGCGCCATGAACGTCCTCTACAGCCTGCAGCACCTCGGCTACACCATCCCGCCGCAGGCCGACGCCGGGTGGATCGGCGAGGCGGGGCCCGGGCCGTCGTACCTCGACGCCGGGTCGGGCGGACCGGAGAACGACTTCACCAACCGCAACACGGCCTTCATGTCCTGGAACCTGATGCACCTCGCCGCGCTCCTCAAGCGCAGCGGCGGCATCCCCGCCCACGGCAACCAGCGGTCGGAGTGGGACGCGGGCTGCCGCTTCGACTTCCCGAACCCCGACTACCGATAGCCCCTACCGCCGCTCCGGCAGCGGGTCCGCGAACCCCCAGCCCTCCGCCAGCAGCCCGTCCACCGCCGCCACCGCCTGCGTGAGCCTGGCCTGCGGCGTACCGGAGACGAGCTGGAAGCGGCGGCCGGTACGCGTCAGTTCGGCGCGGAAACGCTCCGTCATCCACGGCCGCAGCTCCTCGCCGTCCCGCAGGCCGTCGTCCTCGAAGGGGACCCCGGCGTGGTCCGTCAGCAGCCACAGGTGCTGGCGGCCGCGCGCGGCGATCCGGGCGACCTCCGCGCTGGGACTCCCCAGGTACCGCTCGTGCCAGACGGTCGTCGCGAAGGCGTCCGTGTCGCAGACCAGTACCGGGGAGCCCGCGCGGGCCGCCCGGTCCTCCCGGGCCTGCTGCTCGGCGGCGATCAGCGGGAACTCCTCCGACGCGAAGGACACGTCCGTCCACACGGCCCCGGGTCCCAGATCCGCGAGCTTGCGCTCGCTGAACTCCCGCCCGTACTCCGCCACGTACTCCGTCGACGCCCACACCCCGCCCCGCGCCCGGTAGTGCCCGGCGAGCGCCTGCGCCAGCGTCGTCGTGCCCGTCGACTCGGCGCCCAGCACCACGACCCGCCGCGCCAGCGCGCCCCGCACGGGCGCCGCCAGATACGGCCAGCAGCCCACCGGGTCCTTGCGCACGGCCGTGCCGGACACGGGGAAGGCGGTGCGGTCCGGGTCGACGGCGACATGGGCCGCGCCGAGGCGGCGCCCCAGCTCCCCGCCGTACGGCTCGGACGTGAACACGGCGTCGACACGGCCCGGAACGGCCGCCCGGAAGACGGCGACGTGCGCCGCCCACACGTCCGGGTCCAGCAGGTCCACCGGGATGTCGTCGACCGCGCCGACCACGTCCGCGTACGGATGGACCTCCCGCATCCACGCCACCCGGTCGGCCAGCGGCACCGACTCCACCGACGAGGCGCACACCAGGACCGTCAGCCGCTCGCACGCTTCGGCCGCCGTCCGTACGAGGTGATGGTGGCCGGCGTGCGGCGGATAGAACTTCCCGAGCACGAGCCCGTGTCCGTACCTCACGCCGTCACCGCGATACCTCACGCCGTCACCGCGATCCGCGCCACCAGGTCCCGCCGCCAGCTGCGCAGCCCCGCCGCGCACAGGGCGAGGAAGCCGACGTACAGCAGGGACGTCAGATACAGCTCCTTGTACGCGTACAGCGGGATGTAGACCAGGTCCGCCGCGATCCAGATCCACCACGACTCGACGAGCTTGCGGCACTGCCCGTACGTCGCCATCAGGGACAGCACGGTCGTCAGCGCGTCCCACTGCGGGACGGTCGAGTCCGTCGCCCGGTCGAGCAGCAGCGTCAGCCCGGCGCATCCCGCGGCGCCCGCCGCGAGCAGCCACGCCCACTCGTGCCGCGCGGTACGGCGTACGGGCAGCCGGTCGGCGGGTCCGCCGCCGTGGGTCCAGCTCCACCAGCCGAAGCAGGCCAGGGCGATGAACACGATCTGCAGACCGGCGTCCGCGTACAGCCCGGCGTCGGTGAACAGCAGGATGAACAGCAGGTTGTTCGCGATGCCGACGGCCCAGTTCGCCAGGTGCTGGCGGGCCACCAGCCAGACGCACAGGGCCCCGCTGCCGAAGCCGAGCACCTCCGTCCAGCTGACGGGTGTCTCCAGCACGGTGAACAGCGGCTCCTGCAGCGCCCCCAGCGGATCCATGGCCGCCCCCCTTCATTCTCGTCCCCCCGACGATAAATTATCGTCGGGGGGACGTAAAGGGGTTACTAGAATCGCCCCCATGACCTGGATCACCGACGAGGACCACGGCGTACTCACCCTCCCCTCCGGCCGGCTCATCCGCGGCCGGGGGCTGAGCAGGCCGCTGCCGCCCGGGCGGCGGCCGGAGTTCGCGGTCCACCTCCTCGGGCGGGAGCCCGAGCCCGTCGACTGGGAGTCGCGCTGGCTGCGCTGGCCGGACTTCCGGCTGCCCGCCGACCGCGAGCAGGCGCGCACGCTGCTTCACGAGGCGTGGGAGCGGTCCGCGCACGAGCGCGTGGAGTTCGCGTGCGCCGGGGGCCGCGGGCGTACGGGGACGGCGCTCGCGTGCGTCGCCGTGCTGGACGGGGTGCCGGCGGACGAGGCCGTGCGGTACGTACGGGAGCGCTACGACCGGCACGCGGTCGAGACCCCGTGGCAGCGGCGTTACGTCGAGCGGTTCACGCGGCCTTGAGGTCGGCGGCCCAGAAGAAGCCGTCCGGATAGCTGAACTCGGCGATGGACCCGGCCAGCATCTCCGCCGAGAAACCGGGGCTCCGCGGCGCCGTGTAGTGCCCGTCGCGGATCACCACCGGGTCGGCGAAGTGGCCGTGGAGATGGTCGACGTACTCGATGACCCGGTCCTCCACCGTGCCGGACAGGGCCACGTAGTCGAACATCGACAGGTGCTGCACCAGCTCGCACAGCCCGACGCCGCCCGCGTGCGGGCACACGGGGACGCCGAACTTGGCGGCGAGGAGGAGGATCGCCAGGTTCTCGTTGACCCCGCCGACCCGCGCCGCGTCCAGCTGCAGGACGTCGATCGCCTGCGCCTGCAGCAGCTGCTTGAAGACGACGCGGTTGTGGACGTGTTCGCCGGTGGCGACCTTCACCGGGGCGACGCCGCGGCGGACGGCCGCATGGCCGAGGATGTCGTCCGGGCTGGTCGGCTCCTCGATCCAGTACGGGTCGAAGGCGGCAAGCTCCCGCGTCCAGGCGATGGCCTCCGGTACGTCCCAGCGCTGGTTGGCGTCCACGGCGATACGGATCGCGGGGCCGACCGCCTCCCGCGCGGCGCGCATTCGGCGGACGTCGTCCGCCAGATCGGCGCCGACCTTCAGCTTGATCTGGGTGAAGCCGGCGGCGACCGCCTCGCGCGCGAGACGGGTGAGCTTCTCGTCGGAGTAGCCGAGCCAGCCGGGCGAGGTGGTGTATGCCGGGTAGCCGCGCTCGAGCAGCGTCCCTTCGCGCAGCGAAGCGCCGTCCTTTCCACGCCGCAGAAGGGCGACGGCTTCGTCGCGGGTAAGGGCGTCACCGAGGTAGCGGAAGTCGACCTGGGAGGCGAGCCATTCGGGGTCGCCGTCCGCGAGCAGCTTCCACAGGGGTACGCCGGCCCGCCTGGCGGCGAGGTCCCAGACGGCGTTGACCACGGCCCCGATGGCCATGTGCATCACGCCCTTCTCCGGACCCAGCCAGCGCAGCTGGCTGTCACCGATCAGCTCGCGGCTCAGGGAGCCGGGGTCGGCGCACAGCTCGTCGACGGAACGTCCGATCACATGGGGCCGCAACGCCTCGATGGCGGCCACCTGTACGTCGTTGCCGCGGCCGATGGTGAACGTGAAGCCGTGGCCGTCGCCGGCCGCGGAGCGCAGCACGACATAGGCCGCGGAGTAGTCGGGATCCGGGTTCATGGCGTCGGATCCGTCCAGCTCCCGGGAGGTCGGGAAGCGGATGTCGTACGTCTCGAGCGCGGTGATGGCAGGCGTCGTCGTCACGCTGACCTCTCAGGGAGCAGGGGGGTGACGCCGATGATTCATCGGATCTATAGGCAGCGTCAAGCCCGCACTGCCTGCCCAGTCGCCTCATAGGTCCGATGACTTGCCACAGAAGCAGCCTTACGACGCATCGCCGCGAGCCGTCTCGTACAGCCGCGGGCCTGTACGAGCGACAGCCCGGCGAGCACCCCGCCCAGCGCCACCCAGCCCACCGGACCGGCGGCCATCACCACTCCGGTGACCAGCGGCGGACCGGCCGACTTCTGCACCGACTGGGACATCCCCGCCACCCCCAGATACGGCGCCCGCGCCTCCTCGGGCGCCAGCGAGACCGCCAGCTCCCACGAACTCACCGACCGCATCAGCTCGGCGAGGGTGACCATCACGGCGGTCGCCACCAGCAGGACCGACGCCCACACCGCGCCCCCGAGGCCGGAGAGCCCCAGCAGCACGCACGCCCCGGCGACCAGCACGCCGTACCGGCGCAGCGCCCGCACGGCACCCCGCGGACCGGGGAAGCGGGCGGAGACGCGGAGCTGGAGCAGCACGACCAGCACGGTGTTGACGATCAGGAAGAGCGGGACGAGCATGTGCGGCGCGTCGGTGCGGTCGACCAGCCACAGCGGGAGGCCGGCCATGAGGACGGTGTCGTCCAGGGTGAGCGGGACGTCGAGGAGGACGAAGCGCAGATAACCCTTGTCCCGCCAGGGGTTGCCGCCCCGGGCACCGCGCCCGGCATCCCGCCCGGCGGGAGCGGCCGCGGCAGCGGCCGCCCGGGCCTCCCCCCGCACCCGGGTGCACCGCACCAGCGCCGCCGCCGCCAGGAACGACACCGCGTTCAGCACGATGAGCACCCGGTACGCACCCTCCGTTCCCACCGCCAGCCCGATCGCCGCGACGCCCGCACCCGTCGCGTGCCCGGCGTTCGCGACGGTCCGGAACAGCGCCTGGTACGTCCCCCGCCGCTCCCCCGCGACGTCGGTGGCGAACACCATCTCCAGCGTCTTGGCCGCCCGGTCGGCGGCACAGGTCAGCGCGACGACGGGCAGCAGCGTCGCGAAGTCGTCCAGGGCCAGCAGCAGGCCGACCGTGCCGACGCGCAGCAGATGGCAGGCGACGAGCAGGGTCCGTACGGAGAAGACCGCCGCCAGCCGGCCGCCCACCGGCGAACCGGCGATCCCCGCCACGCCCGCGACGCCCAGCAGGAGTCCGATCCGGCCGGCGTCGAGGCCGACGACGAACGTGAAGTAGAGGACGGCCGTCGCGGACCATGCGCCGGTGCCGGTGCGGTCGAGGTACTGGGCGGTCAGCATGATCCGGGCGTCCCGGCCGCCGGGCGGCCGGCGCAGCTGGGCGATCAGCCCGGCCTTCGGCGCGCTCCCCGCGCTCGGCGCGCTCCCCGCGCTCGGTGCGCTCCCCGCGTTCGGTCCGCTCCCCGGCTCCGGCGCACCCCCGGGCTTCCCCGCGCTCCCCGACATCCGGCCGCCCCTTCCCGTACACACCCCGCCGAGAAATCTCGACATCAAGATAACCGCCGCACAGTCTCGCCGTAGAGATTCTTGACGTCAAGAGATATTCGGGAGCCGCTCCGCCGCACCCCGCCCGCACCGCGCCGAGTAGGGTCCCTGGGCATGGACGCCATCCCCACCCCCGTCTGCTCCTGCTGCGGCACCTCGCTGCCCGACGCCGACCGTATCGATGTCCGCTTCCTGCTGCCGGACGCCGTCCTCGAGGCTCCCGAGGAGGCGCGGGAGAAGGTGAACGGCTGGCTGCTGCGGGTCGCCGGCGCCGGGGCGTTCGCCCGGTGCCTGCTGCCGGTGCGGCTCAGCGGGGGGACGGAGCTGGTCATCGGCACCTGGCTGCGGGTCGACGAGGACGACCTGCGCCGGGCCGCGGAGGTCCACGAGAGCCCGGAGTACGCGGACCTCGTCCTGCGCGGCACGCTCGCCAACGCGATCCGGCCCTGGGGCGACGGGCTGCTCTCGGCCGGCGTCACGGCGCGGGTGCGCGACACGGAGGAGATCCCGTACGCCGAGACCTCCGACGACGCGCTGGCCGGGCGGATCCTCGGCGAGACCTGGGACCGGGACGAGGTGCTGCGGGCCTTCGGCCATCCGCTCCCGGTCGCCGTCCGGGCGCGGCTGGACGAGAACTGGAGCATCGAGCGCTCGGCCGGCCTCGCGGGCCGGGTGGAGAACTCGACGCACCAGTTCGGCGCCCAGGACCGGGCCGTCTACGTGGACGTCTTCACCGACCACGACCGCCGGCCCGCGGAGGAGTTCCTCGAGGTGTTCGTGGCGCAGTCCCCGCCGGTCCCGGAGGACCAGCGGCTGACCGAGCGGGCGGAGGACGGCACGCTGCGGCACGCCTTCTGGCACGAGGGGCCCGACGACGCGGGCCGGATCCGGCAGAACTTCTACGGCTTCGTCGTCCGTCCCGGCTCGGCGCTGGTGATGGGCTGCTTCTTCGACGAGGCGGAGCTGCTGCCCTGGGCCCGCCATGTGTGGCGGTCGGCCGCTTACACGGAGGGCTGAGCCGGGCCCTCACAGCCGCTCGATGACCGTCACGTTCGCCTGGCCGCCGCCCTCGCACATCGTCTGGAGGCCGTAGCGGCCGCCCGTGCGCTCCAGTTCGTGCAGCAGCGTCGTCATCAGGCGGGCGCCGGTCGCGCCCAGGGGGTGGCCGAGGGAGATCGCGCCGCCGTTCACGTTGACCCGGGCCGGGTCCGTGCCCGTCTCCTTCAGCCAGGCCAGGACCACGGGGGCGAACGCCTCGTTGATCTCCACCAGGTCGATGGCGTCGAGCGTCATCCCGCTCTTCTTCATCGCGTACGCCGTCGCCGGTATCGGCGCCGTCAGCATCCGGATCGGATCCTCGCCCCGTACCGACAGGTGGTGGATCCGGGCGCGCGGGGTGAGCCCGTGTTCGCGGACCGCGCGCTCGCTCGCGATCAGCAGCGCCGCGGCGCCGTCCGAGACCTGGGAGGAGCAGGCGGCGGTGATCGTGCCGCCCGGCATCACGGGCTTCAGGGCGGCCATCTTCGCCAGCGACGTGTCCCGGCGCGGGCCCTCGTCCGTGCGCGTCTGCCCGTACGGGACGGTCTCCCGCTCGAAGCGGCCCTCGTCGATGGCGCGTACGGCACGCTGGTGCGAGCGCAGCGCGAACTCCTCCATGTCCGTACGGGAGATGCCCCACTGCTTCGCGATCGTCTCGGCGCCGTAGAACTGGTTGACGGCCCGGTCGCCGTACCGCTCCTGCCAGCCCACGCTGCCGGCGTACGGACCCTGTGTCAGGCCCAGCGGCTCGGCGGCCTGCCGCGTGGCGTAGGCGATGGGGATCATCGACATGTTCTGCACACCGCCCGCGACCACCAGGTCCTGCGTCCCGGAGAGCACGCCCTGCGCCGCGAAGTGCAGCGCCTGCTGCGACGATCCGCACTGCCGGTCCACGGTCACCCCCGGCACCTCCTGCGGCAGTCCGGCCGCCAGCCACGCCGTACGGGCGATGTCCCCGGCCTGCGGGCCGACCGTGTCCAGGCAGCCGAAGACGACGTCCTCGACGGCGGCGGGGTCGACGCCCGTGCGCTCCATGAGCGCCTTCAGCACGTGGGCGCCGAGGTCGGCCGGGTGTACGGCGGCGAGGGTGCCGTTCTTCCTGCCGACGGGGGTGCGGACTGCTTCGACGATGTACGCCTCGGGCATCAGGGCTCCTTCGCGCTGCGGCAGCCGCGGAACCGCGGCGATCGACCAAACACTTGCTAGGGTCGGCAGGTTGAGAAGTCAAGGCATGTTCCCGGGGCTTCCCCCTCAGCCCCGCGGGTCGTTCACCGCGCCGAGGAAGAGGACCGCGCCCGTCGTCCGGTCGGAGATGGTGAACGCGAACGGGCGGTCGACGCGGAAGACCAGCGGAGGGATCGCCGGCTCGGACGTCAGCACCGAGCCGCCCGAGACGGCGGCCGCCTCGGTGCCCTTCTCGTCGACCCGGATGTACGTCTTGTGCGCCACCACGTCCAGGGCGCCCCTTTCGGCCGTCATCCGGGAGAAGTCGACGTCGCCGGCGAACGCCGGCCCCATCCCCAGCGCCCGCAGGCTGTCGTTGAGCCGCCGGCTCCAGGTGAGCTCGAAACGCGGCAGCGCCAGCTCCCCCACCTCCGTCCCGGTGAGGGCGCCGACGGCCGCCCGCCACTCGTCGAGATCCAGCTGGTCGAGAAGGGCGGGGAGTCCGTCCGAGCTCAGGTCGGGCAGCAGGATCTCCATGCCGTAGCGCTTGCTCTTGCCGTACGGCAGGCGCAGCATCTGGTAGCCGTAGCGCTGGGCGTGGTCGAGCCTCGCACCCCCGTTCATCATCGGCACCTTCGCCGACTGCCCGGGGGCGAGCTGGAAGTCCTCGTCCCGGGTGTCCTCCGGGCGGAACGGGAAGGTCCACTTGCCCAGGAAGTACACGGCGTTCACCAGGACCACCAGGACGGCCGGGTCCGGCAGCCCCAGGTCCTCCGCGATCTTGTCGATACGGCCGTGGGTGCGCTCGTCCACCCAGTGGTCGATCTCCCGCGCCGTCTCGGGAGCGGCGAAGTCGGCCTGGTCGACCGTGGCGCCGAACGTCCGCTCGGCGTACGTGCGGTAGTCCTCGCGCAGCCGCAGCCCCTCGGCGGCCCACAGGGCGTTGGAGACGTCCAGTGTCACGTCCTCGGTGTCCGCGAGCGTGCGCAGCAGCGCGCCGACGCGTACGTCGCGGGAGTCGGCCAGGTGCAGGACCTTGCCCATGGCCCGCGCGGTCTCCCCGCCGGCCCCGGCCAGCAGCAGCGCCAGCAGCGCCGCCACGGACACGGGCGAGATGACGGTGTTACGGCCGGACGCGGCCACCTCCCGCATCAGGTCAAAGCCGAACGCGTCCACGGCCTCGGCGACGGCGCGCGCGTCGCCGGGGCGCAGATCGGCGACCAGCTCGGCGTTGATGCGCGCCGCGTCCCCGGGTGGACCGGAGTCTCCGTCGCCGCAGGAGGCGGCGAGCAGGCCGAGTGCGGCCAGCAGGAACGTGCGTCGTGTCGTCATCGGAGCACCCCTCCCCCGGGCTGGTTCACCGGTCCGACGCGCGCGGGTGTGATCCGGTTCCGTCAGGGCTGGAGCAACTGCCGGTGCCAGGCGGCGCCTTCCGCCTCCCGCGCGTAACGAACGCTCAGGTGTACGCGGTCGGCCGCCTGCTGCCAGAACTCCACGCCGTACGGGACGAGGCGGTAGCAGCGCCACTCCTCGGGCCGGGCGATCGCGGCCTCCCCGCCGCGGAGTTCCGCCGCCGCGGCGCGCAGCCGCTCCGGGTCGTCCAGGGGGCGGCTCTGCGCCGACACCGCCGTCGCCGCCCGGAACTCGCGGGGGCGCAGGGCGAAGACGCGGTCGGCCTCCGCCTCCGGCAGGAGTTCGACAGGGCCGGACACCGTGAGCTGGCGCTCGGGCCAGACGTAGGTGGCCGACGCCCAGGGGCGGGCGGCGAGTTGGCGGCCCTTGCGGCTGCCGGTGAAGGTGCTGAACAGCAGGCCGCGGTCGTCGGTGTGCGCGATCATCACGGCCCGGGTGCTCGGGCGGCCGTCGTCCCCGACCGTCGCCAGCACCGCGGCGTACGGCTCGTGGGCGCCGCTGCCGGGCGCGTCCGCCAGCCACTGCCGCAGTACGGGGTACGGGTCCTCGGGGCCGGCGGTCATGCGGCCAGCATCGCACGCGGTGATGTGGCCGGCATCGCATGCGGCGGTGGTGCGGCCCTGTTGCCGGTGCGCCGCGCGGGCGCATAGCGTGCCGGGGTGGACTGGGGGACTCTGGCCGCCACCTGTGGCGGCGCCGTTATCGCCATCTCGGGGACCGTGCTCGCCGACCGCCTGCGCAACCGGCACGAGGACGACCGGGGGCTGGAGGGGCGGCGCCGGCAGGTCTACATCGAGTTCGTGTCCGCCGCGGGCCTCGCGCACACCCGCCTGCGGGAGCTGGCCCAGCAGGGGCCCGGGAGCGCGGAGCTCGACCAGGCCAGCCGGGACGCACTGGTCGACGCGGGGCTGTACGAGGTGCGGGAGCGGCTGTACATCGACGCCGGCGTGCCCGTCGCCGCCGCCGGGCAGCGGATGTTCGAGCGGCTGCGCGCGCTGCGCAAAGTGGTCGCCTCGGGAGCCGCGATGGCTTCCGAGGCGTTCCACGACGCGTACCACCCGTACATCGACGCCGTCTGGGCCTACCGGGTGGCCGTCCGCTCCGAGCTCGAGGGCGAGTCGCTCGTCCCGTCCGGCTTCGGCTGGGATGCCTGGGACGGGCGGGAGCGCTGCCCGCGGTGCGCGGGGGCGGGCTCGTGAGCGAGTAGCGGTCAGATCAGGGGCTGCGACTTGTCCGTGCACAGCGACCAGATGACGAACACGCCGAGCGCGATGGCGACGACGGCCCACACCGGCTGGTACGGCAGCCACATGAAGTTGGCGATCACGACCAGCGACGCCAGCGCCACACCCACCACCCGGGCCCAGGTGGCGCCCTTGAAGACGCCCCAGCCGGCGATCGCGGTGATCACACCGAGGATGAGGTGGATCCAGCCCCAGGCGGTCGTGTTGAACTCGAAGACGTAGTCGCCGATCGCGGCGTACACGTCGTCCTTCGCGATGCCCGCGATGCCCTGGAAGACGGCGATGACACCGTAGACGAGCATCAGCACGCCCGCGAATATCGTTCCGCCGCTCGCCCATTCGCTGCCGCTGTCGTGTGGCGGGGGCGCCGCGCCCTGCCCTGTGGGCGGCGGGTTCGGTGAGCTCGGGGTGGACGGGGGCGTCGATGTGCTCATGGCCATCGCTCCTTCTGCGCGGGCCGGCCGGGTGGCCGGCTGTGACCTTCAGGGTCGGTGGGCTGGGGGGCGGCGGCCACCGGCCGTAGGCCGACCGGGTGAGCCTTCCGCGAACTCGTCGGGCAGGGGACGCCCGTGCCGCCCACCGTCATGCCGCCTTGGGCGTCCCCTCCGTGGAGCCGGGGCCCTGCTCCTCGTCCGCCGGCGCCTCCCCGTCTCCGCCCGTGTCGAGGAACTCGATGACGGCGAGCACCGCCAGCAGGGCGACCACCAGCAGGATCACCACCCACGCCGTCGGCGAGGACCACAGCACCACCGCCAGCGCGGCGAGCGCGACCGCGCCCCAGTTCAGCCAGGACTTGAAGCGGTGCACCCACGGACCCACCGGCCCGAGGCGCATGCCCGCGTGGGTGGCGGCGTGGCGGGTGGCGCCGATACCGGAGTCCCACATGGCGTGTACGGCCCGGGCGCGCTTGCCGCGGCCGGTGAGCCAGGCGCCGAGTGCCACGAGGATCCCGACGACGGCGACCGTCCGGATCCCGCGGCGCAGGAAGCGGATGAGGATGTCGTACACCGAGCCGGCGGCGGGCTGGGAGACACCGGAGGGCAGGGCGTCCAGATAGAGGGGCCGGAAGATGGTCAGCGCCAGGCCCAGGATCAGGACTCCGGCGGCCACCCCGAGGGCCGCGGCGACGAGCGCACGGCGCGTGTGGGTGGCCAGCCAGACGCCGACGGCGAGCAGGGCCAGGGCGAGGATCGGCAGCCAGTTGCCGGTGATCTCCAGCAGCCGGAAGCCGCGCTTGGCCTTCCCGATGTCGTCGGACTGCACCAGGGTGAAGTTGGTGTGGATGTCCGGGATGTTGTTCGCGAGCGTCAGGCCCTGGTCCACCAGCCGCTGTTTGACCTGGTCGATGACCGGGGCGAGGTCGAGCGTGGCGGCGTCGTTCGTGAGCTTGACCGCGCCGCCGCCCTCGCCGGTCAGGGCCTTGTTGATGGAGGCGTGGGCCGTGCGGTTGACGTCCTCCCAGACGGTGGCGAAGGCGTCGCTGGCCACGAACCGCTGCGCCGCGCCCTGCACGAAGCTGCGCAGGGCGTCGTTCAGCGGTCCCTCCAGCCGGCCGAGCGCCTTGTCCAGGGCGGGCCGGTCCTCGGGGGCGACCTGCTGGATGAGGGCGTCGGTGTCGACGTGGTCCATGACCGCGTCCGTCACCCGGTTCGCGACGGCCTTCTGCACGTCGGGGTCCTCGGCGAGCGGGGCCACGGTGGAGACGTACTGGTCGGTGTCGCCGACGATGTTGGACGCCCAGATGGCGACGACGCTCAGCGGGGCCAGGATGCAGCCCAGCACGATGAGCACGGACGAGAAGAACGACTTCGTGCGGTGCCGGCGCGGCTTGGCCGCGGCCCGCTCCGCCTCCAGCCGCGCGACCTTCGCCCGCAGTTCGACGATCTCGGCGTCCGGGCGGTCCGCGCCGCCAGCGCCGTCCGGGGTGCTCACTCGGCCCCGAAGACCGCGCGCAGCTTGGCCTCGGCCTCGCTGTCGAGGTTGCTGTGCACCAGCTCGGCGTGGTTCGTCCCGGGCAGCGCGTCGTGCAGGCGCTCGGTGACCGCGTCCCTGGAGAGCAGGAACAGGGCCGACGTACCGGGGGTGATCTTCGCCTTGACGTCGTCGATGAACGAGTCGTCGATGCCGACGTCCGCGAGCTTGCCGCCCAGTGCGCCGCTCGCGGCGCCGACGGCCGCACCCAGCAGCGGTACGAAGAAGATCAGGCCGAACAGCATGCCCCAGAAGGTGCCCGAGAGGGCTCCGGCGCCGACGAGGTTGTTCAGCTGCCTGGTCTTCGGCTTCGGCTTTCCCTCCACCCAGGAGACGACCGCGGCGTCCTCCACCGTGATCAGGCCCTGGCGCTGCAGGTTCAGCAGGTTCATCTCGGCCTGCTCGGCACCGTCGGCCGTGTCGAACTTCCACACCGTGAAGGTGGCCATGCGTCCTCCGGGAGGTGTCGGCTTCTCAGCGCAACCCAGTTAATCCGAAAAGCGAAGGGTGCGCGATATGGGGCTGTTTGTGGTGAAGTGCTGCTATGCAGGAGCCGCGCCCCCTTCCCGCCGTCGTCCGCTCGGCCGCGGCATGGAGCGCCGCACTGCTGTTGATCGGCGCGCTCGCGGCGGCGCTGGTGTTGCTGTTCGTATGGCTGCGGGCGGGGCTCGTGCCGGTGCTGCTGGCGCTGCTCGTCGTCGCGCTGCTGGAACCCGTCGACCGGTGGCTGCGCCGGATGGGCGTACCGCGGGGGGCGGCCGCCGGGCTGACCTGCGTGGCCCTGGTGGTGGGCGTGGGCGGGGCGTTGTGGCTGCTGGTCACCGTTCTGGCGGAGACCGCCGGTGACATCACGGACTATCTGGCCCAGGCGGCGGACTCGGTCACCGGGGAGGGGCCGCTGGCCAGGATGGTCAAGGGGGCTGCGGACGGACTGAGCGATCTGGGCTCGGCCCTCGCGACGACGGCCGCCAAGGGGGTGCTGTCGGGGCTCGGGATGGCGGCGCAGGTGCTCGCCGGGGCGGTGCTGACGCTGGCGCTGGCCTTCTTCATCCTGCGCGACCGGGTCCGCGCGGTGGCGGCGCTGCGCGCGCTGTCCCCGGCCCGGCACCGGGACCTGGTGGTGGCCATGGCCCGGCGGGCGTACCGGGCGATGGCCGGCTTCATGCGGGGTACGACGATCATCGCGCTGATCGACGCCACGTTCATCGCGATCGGGCTGGCGCTGCTCGGGGTCCCGCACGCGGGGTCGCTGGGGGCGCTGGTGTTCTTCGGGGCGTACGTGCCGTACGTCGGCGCGTTCCTCACCGGGGCGGTGGCCGTGCTGGTGGCCCTCGGGGACGGCGGGATCGGCGAGGCGTTCGCGGCGCTGGGCGTGGTGCTGGCGGTGCAACTCCTGGAGGGCAGCGTGCTGCAGCCGATGATCCAGAGCCGTACGGTCTCGATGCACCCGGCGCTGGTGATGGTGGCCGTCACCGCCGGCGCGGCGGTGGGCGGGCTGCTGGGGGCGCTGCTGGCGGTGCCGCTGGCCGCGGGGGCGTTCGGGATGGTGGCGGAGCTACGGGACAGGCGGGCTGTATGAACCGGTCTCAACAAGCGCCGGGGCCGGTGCGGCGGCGGCGGAGCCGGGCGTGGCGGATGATCGTCTGGGCCGGGGTGCCGGGGGTGCTGGCGGCGGTGTACTTCTTCCTGCCGCTGCACTGGTTCGGGCCCGAGCGGCCCGTGCTCAGCTGGGGTGCGTTCGCCATGGTGCTCGCGCTGATCGCGGTGCTGCTGCTGAAGGAGATCCGCGACGTGCTCGTGGACCGGCGGGACACCCGGCCGGCGGTCGTCATCCCGCTGCTGATGGCGGCGACGGTGCTCACGTTCGCGGCGTCGTACGTCGAGCTGGCCCGCCATAAGGGGGAGTTCGAGGGCCTGAACACGCGGGTCGACGCGATCTACTTCACCGTCGTGACGCTGGCGACCGTCGGTTACGGCGACATCGTCCCGCGCGGGCAGGCGGGGAAGCTGGTCGTCCTGCTGCAGATCCTGTACACGTTCGTGTTCCTCACCGCCGGGGCGACGGCCCTGACCCAGCGGGTACGGCGCCGGGTCGGCGAGCGGCTGGGCACGCCGCCCGTCGAGGCCGCGTCAGGGCACCGCGGGCGGCGGGCGCTCGCGGACGCGGCGCCACAGGGAGCGCTGGGCCGCGAGGGTGACGACGCCGGTGGCGATGAGGACGACCAGGTTCAGGGCTAGCTGGCCCAGCGAGGCCAGGGCCTCGGACCAGTCGCCGAAGCCCAGGGCCACGCCCATGTCCGCGGCTGCCGGGATGGTGGTGGCCGAGATGAACACCCCGAGCAGGGTGCCCGCGCGGTCCAGGGTGAGCGAGACGACGCCCACGGCGCCGGCGACGACCGCCACCACGACGGAGTAGAAGTTCGGGGTGCCGACGAGGTGCGACACGGGCTGCAGGCCCCGGTCGAACGCAGCCGGCTGCAGGTCGAAGGCCCGGACGAGCGCGGCGAACCCGAACGTCGCCGCGATGGCGAGCGTGAAGCCGACGGTCAGGGCCGCGGCGGCCCGCCGTACGGGGTCGAGGGTCCGGCGCTCCAGGCCGTAGGCGAGCGCGGCGATCGCGCCGTACTCGGGGCCGACGACCATCGCGCCGACGACCACGATCTGGGAGTTGGTGAGGATGCCGACCGCGCCGATGATGCCCGCCGCCACCAGCAGCAGATAGAAGCTCGGCCGGTAGACGCTGCCCTCGCGGATCCGGGCCGCGACCAGCTCCCACACGGGCGCGCTGGCCAGCGGTCCGAGCAGCAGGTGCTCCGCGCTGCGGGCGGTCGCGGACGCGGAGAGGGCGACGGTGTCGACGTGGAGCGACACCTCCTCGCCGGCGCCGAGGGCGCGCAGTTCGCGCAGCAGCTGGTTGGCGGCGCCCGCCAGGACGTGGCACTCGATGACGTCCAGGGTCTGTACGCCGTTCCTGGCGGGCAGCACGGTCAGGTCGAAGACGTACGGATCGCGGCGCAGCATCACGGCCATCCGGTCGACGGTCTCCGGCGGCCCGCCCAGCCGGACCCGCAGCATCTCCAGGGCGGAGGTCCACACGGGACTGCCCGAGCTCACCTCAGGCATACGGACCTCCGCTGTGCGGGGGGTTCGGGGGCCTCCCCGGGGGAGGGGGCGCCTCCCGCGAGCGGGGAGCTGAGGCCGTCCCCCGGCAAGGGGGTCCGGCGGCCGCCCGCCGGCAGGTCCGAGCGCCCATGCCCACCTCCAAGCCGGTCACCCGGCCGACCCGGTTCCGGCCGGGGGGCCGGGGCCGGGCCCCGGGAAGGCGCGGCACCGTGGTGGACCTCCAGGCGGCTTCCGCCACTATCCGCACGCCTCGGCGGGGCGCGCAACCGGATCGGCACGGGGTGCCCGCGTGCGGGTGGCCGCCGAGCGGCGGAGACCACCCGCGCCGCTTAGCCTGCGTCAAGAGGTGAGCGCGGCGCGGAAAGCGGTGAGGGTGGCATGCCGGAGTCGAGCGGGGCACGGGACGCACACGGGGACGCGGGGTCTCCGCGCGCCTCCCCCGCCGACCAGGACCCGCTGGGCAGCGCCCTGCTGCGCGCCCTGTTCACCCAGGTGCCCGTCAGCCTGTACGTGCTCGACGACGAGCTGCGTCTGGTCCGCGCCGGCCGGCACGGCCCCGCCGGCCCGGGCGAGATGGTGGCCGCGCCCCCCGAATGGGCCTCGCCCCGCCTCGGCGGTTCGAAGGACGTCACCGGCATGCTCCAGGACGTGCTGCGCACCGGCGATCCGGTGGTCGACGCCGTGCTCCCCGACCACGGCCTGCCGGTCGGGGGACAGGTGCTGTCCGCCTCCGTACTCCGGCTGGAGGACACCGCGGGCGGCCCGATCGGCCTGGTGGTGGCCGTGCGCGACACCACCGTCCGCCACCGCGCCCAGCAGCGCCTGCGCCTGCTGCACCGCGCGAGCGGCCGCGTCGGCACGACGCTCGACGTGTTCCGTACCGCGCAGGAGCTGGCCGAGGCCGCCGTCCCCCACTTCGCGGGCGGCGCGGCCGTCGACATCCTCGACTCCGTGGTGCACGGCGACGCGCCCGCCCCCGGCCCCGTCGTCGATGTGTCCGTCCGGCGGGCGGGGTTCGCCTGGGCGGACGAGCGGGTGCAGGAGGGGGCGTTCCCGATCGGGGCGGTACGGATCATGCGGCTGGGCACTCCGCTGGCCCAGTCCCTGGCGGACGTCCGGCCCCGGCTCGTACGCGAACTGCGTCCGGACGACCCGTGGCTGGTCCGCGACCCCGCCCGCGCCCGGCTGCTGCGGTTCGCCGGCGCGCACTCCCTGCTGACGGTGCCGATGGTCGCCCGCGGCGTGGTGCTGGGCCTCGCGGCCTTCTACCGCTGCCGGGACGAGCCGGCGTTCGACGACGACGACGTCGCGCTGGCCACCGAACTGGTCGAACGGGCGGCGCTCGCCGTGGACAACGCCCGCCGCTTCACCCGCGAGCACACCATCGCCGGTCTGCTGCAGCGCACGCTGGTGCCGATGCGCCTGCCGGCGCACACCGCGGTGCGCACCGCGCACACCTACCTCCCGGTGGCCTCCGGCGGCACCTGGTACGACGTACTCCCGCTGTCGGGCGCCCGGGTGGGCCTGGTGGTGGGCGAGGTCGTGGGCCGCGGCCTGCGGGCGGTCACGGCGATGGGCCGGCTGCGCACGGCGGTCGCGACGCTGGCCGCGCTGGACATGGATCCGGGCGAGCTGATGGGCCGGGTGCACGACCTGACGGTGCAACTCGGCAACGAGCAGGCCGACCTGGAGCAGGAGGCCGTCTCCGGTACGGCGGACCCCGACACGGTGCGGGGCACGCTGCTGAAGCGGGATCCGGCCGACGGACTGGGCGAGGTCACAGGGCTCGGCGAACTCGGCGAACCGGAGGAACTCGAAGAGCGCGACGACCTCGCAGAATTCGACGACCTCGAAGAACTCGACGAGCACGCCCACCGCCGCGACCTCGACCACGACCCGCGCCCCCTCACCGCCACCTGCCTGTTCGCCGTCTACGACCCCGTCACCGGCGAGTGCACCCTGGCCCGTGCCGGGCACTCCGCGCCCGTGATCGTCCCGCCCGGGGAGCCGGCCCGGGCCGCGCCCGGCGGCCCGGGCCCCGCGCTGGGCCGGGGCGAGGCCGTGTACCCGGTGACCACCTTCGACGTACCGCCCGACAGCGTCCTCGCCCTGCACAGCACCGCGCTGACCCGCGCGGTGCCGGACGGGGCGGAGCGGGCGGCGCTCATCGGCACCGTGGTGGCGGCCCAGGCCGCCGGCTCGCTGCAGGAGGCGTGCGACGCCGCGGTGACGGCGCTGCTCCCGGAACGCCCCGCGCGCGACGACGTCCTGCTGCTGCTGGCCCGCACCCGTGTCCTCGGCCCCGGCCAGGTCGGGTCGTGGACCCTGCCGCCGCAGGACGAGAGCGCCAGCGCGGCCCGGCAGTCGGCGGTCCGCCAACTCGCCGAGTGGGGGCTGGAGCAGCTGACCCCCACCGTGGAGCTGGTGGTCAGCGAGCTGGTGACCAACGCCGTGCGCTACTCCACGGGTCCCATCGAACTGCGGCTGATCCGCGACGACTCCCTCGTCTGCGAGGTCTCCGACACCTCCAGCGCCTCCCCGCACCAGCGCCACGCCAGCGCCGACGACGAGGGCGGCCGCGGCCTGTTCCTGGTGTCGCAGCTGGCCGGCCAGTGGGGCATCCGCCACCACGACCGGGGCAAGACGGTGTGGGCCGCGCTGCCCCTGCCGTGACTCCCCTGCTGTAACGCCCCTGCCCTGACGCCCGCGACCGGCCCGACTCCGGATGCGATTCGCCCCGATGCGTGAGAGTTTCTACGCATCCGCCGGGTTCACGGCTGTGAGGTTCGAGGAAGGGCTGCCCCATGAAGCGTTCGCTGGCGACCGGAGCCGTCTGCGCGGCCGTGCTGCTCTCCCTGGCGGCGTGCTCCGACGACGACGAGTCCCCCGCGGAGAAGGCCACCAAGGCGGCGGGCGAACTCTGCACGGACCTCACCCAGATGAAGTCCGACGTCGCGGCGCTGGGCGCGCTCGACGCCAAGACGGCCACCAAGGACCAGATCAAGACGGCCACCGACGCCGTCCAGGAGGACTGGGACGACATCAAGGACAACCTCGGCGATCTGGCCTCGGCGAAGAAGGACGCGCTGAGCGACGCCACCGGTGATCTGAAGTCCTCGTACGACGACCTCTCGGGGGACACCACCGGCGAGGAAGCGCGCACCGAACTCCAGCCGCAGATCACCAAGCTGCAGGAGACCGTCGACGCGGCCTCCACCGGCCTGAAGTGCTGACGCCCCGACGGGCGGACGCGTGAGCGACGAAGGGGCCCGGGCGGCGGACACGCCGCCCGGGCCCCTTCGGTCCGGCCCGGCCCCCGCCGACGGCGGCGACAGCGTCTTCACCGTCGTCGTCGCGGCCCTGGCCAACCTCGGCATCGCCGTCGCCAAGGCCGTCGCCGGGGTGATCAGCGGCTCGAGCGCGATGATGTCGGAGGCCGCCCACTCGGTGGCCGACACGGTCACCGAGCTGATGCTGCTGACCGCGCTGAAGCGCGCCGACCTGCCGGCGGACGAGCGGCACCCGATCGGTTACGGGGCCGAGCGCTACATCTGGGCGATGCTCGCCGCCGTCGCCACCTTCGTCGGCGGCGCGGTGTTCGCCGTCTACGACGGTGTGCACACCCTCAGCCAGGGCGAGGACCTCGGGGATCCGACGGTCTCGTACGTCGTGCTGGCCGTCTCCTTCGTCCTGGAGAGCATCTCGCTGCGCACCGGGCTGAAGCAGCTGCGCGGCGAGGCCGCGCGCAGGGACATCTCCCAGCGACGCCTGCTGCGGACCACCTCCGACACCGCGCTCAAGGCGGTCGTCATGGAGGACGCGGCCGCCCTGACCGGTCTGCTGCTCGCGGCGGGCGGTCTGCTCGCGGGGCAGCTGACCGGCTCGTCGGTGGGGGACGGCATCGCCTCGCTCCTGATCGGTGTGCTGCTGGTGTTCGTGGCGTGGACGCTGGGCCGCAGCAACGCGGACCTGCTGATCGGGCGCGCCCTGCCACCGGAGGTGCGCGCGGCGGTGCGGGACGAACTGCTGGCGGTGCCGGAGGTGGCGGACGTGAAGGATCTGGTGACGATCGTCCAGGGCCCGCGTCAGGTGCTGGTCGCCGCCAGGGTCGACTTCCACGACACCGCCACGGCGGCCGAGGTCGAGTGGGCCTGCGTACGGGCGGAGCGGCGGTTGCGGGCGCGGTGGCCGGCGATCGGCCGGGTGTATCTGGGGCCGGAGCCGGGAGACGGTGCCGTCGAGCCACCGGAGTGACGAAAGGCCGGGCCCGCCCCTCGCCGTAGAGGGGCGGGCCCGGCGTCCGGGTGACGTGATCAGCTCGGGAGCTTCGCCACGACGACCTTCGTGCTGCCCCCGTCCGTCAGGTCCATGGCGTAGAACGCGAACTCGCCACGGTTGTTGACGTCGATGCCCTCCAGGGCGATGTAGTGCTTGCGGTCCACCATGTGGCCCACGTCGTACATCCGGCCCTGCGGGTCCCACACCACGGCCGTCTCGTCGTCCGGCTCCAGCTCGGCGGTGCCGATGACCCAGCCGTCGTTGTTGACGGACAGCGCCTTGGCGTCGAAGCCGAAGTCGGGCAGGCGGGTCATCGTGCCGCCCGGCTTGAGGACGAACGCGTCGTCGCCGCTGGTGCCGACGATCTCACCGGCGTCGTTGACGTCGTGCGCGTAGCTGTCGACCATCCCCGGCAGGGTGCCGAGGTCGGTGACGGTGCCGTCCGTGTCCCACTTCACCGCGCGGCGGGCGCCGCCCTTGCTGGAGTGGCCGACGACGACACCCGCGTCGTTGACGGCGAGCGGCTCGGTGAGGGTCCGGGTGCCGGTGAGGTGCGGCAGCTTGGTGAAGCCGCCGTCCTTGGTCCACCTGAACGCCTCGTTGACCTGGATGGTGCGCCCGGTGGCCGGGTCGGGGACATAGCCGGTGGCGTTGCCGACGACGGTGCCGGAGTCGTTGACCGCGAAGGCCCGGTCGAAGGAGTACGCCTCCCAGGCGGGCAGCGGGAGCACGGTGAGCGTGCCGTCCGCGTCCCACACGCCGCCGCGGGTGCCGCCCGTCAGACCGCCCAGCTGCCCCACCGCATAGGCGGAGTCGTCGCTGGTGCCGATCGCGTAGCCGCTGGTGCCGCCGCCGTTGTCGAGCTGGGTGACCCCGCTCTGCGCGGTCCAGGTGATCGGCCGGGTACGGCTCTCGACCTGCTTGGACCCGACGATGCGGCCGTTGTCGTCCAGACCGAAGACGGTGGCCGGACCGAAGTCCGCCGTGACCTCGGCCTGCGGCTGGGTGACCTTGCCGATCAGCACGTCGGCGCTGCCGAGGACGGTGTCCTGCTCGTCGGCCAGGGAGAAGCGGCCCACCAGGAACTTCCCGGCCGGCGGCATCGTCGAGGCCGTCATCCGGCCGCGCACGGACACCGACGCACCGGCGGCCAGCGAGACCGGCTCGGTGTCGTCGACCGTGACCGAGCCGAGCGACCGGGAGAACATCGTGTCCTGGACGGTGAAGGACGTGCTGCCCGACGGGACGCTCGTCCCGGCGATGTACAGCAGGTAGTAGCCGGGGGCCGGGTCGTCGATCTCGATGGTCTCGTTCGCACCGCCGTTGGTGGACGTGGCGACCACCGTGCCGGACTGGTGGATGAGGTACAGGTCCAGGTCGGCGGCCGGGTCGGAGGCGTCGCCCATGGCGACCTCGAACCGGGTGGCGTCCCGCGGCACGGTGATCTGCTTGCCGGTCAGCTGCTGGTCGCCGACCGTCGGCCGGGCGTACGACAGCGCGCCCAGCCCGCCGCCGACCGCGTGCGCCTTCGCCGGGGCGAGGGTGTTGGTGGCGGTGAAGGTCCGCTCCACGGGGGTGTGCAGCGCGGCCTCGTCGACCACCGAGGCCGGCGGGTCGAGCTTGGTGCCCTGCACGGTGGCGGTCAGCTGGAACGGGTTGTCGAGCAGCGGCGAGGTGCGCCGGCTCTCCACCTCGAACTCCCAGACGCCGGCCATCGGGTGCTTGTACACCCGCTCGGCCGGGTCGCAGTCCTCCGCGTCGGAGTAGTTGGCGTAGCAGCGGCTGACGGCGGTGTCGTCGGCCGGCATGCCCTGCGGGTCGATCGCCAGCACCCGGGTCTGGCTGCCCTCGGCGAGCCCGGAGAGGTTCACCTTGACGGCCGCCGCGCCCTCGGGGACGGCGACGAACAGGGACTGGGTGCGGTTGCGGACGGACTCGCCGCTCATGGTGGCGTTGTACGCGGGCGCCTGCGGGTTCGCCGCGGCGACCACGGTGACCAGCACCATCTTGTCGGTACCGGGCGTCGCCGGGTCGTCGATCCGCAGCACCGCGGAGTGCGCGCCGGTGGTCTTGGCCTGGGCGCGGACGGTGACGGTGGCGCCGGGCTTCAGCGTGACGGAGGACGGCACGCTGAAGGTGCCGTCGTTGCCGGTCCAGGACAGCTCGGCGGTGGTGGAGCCGCCGGCGGTGCGGGCGACCTCGATGTCGTACGACCTGGCCTTGCCGACGACCTGGCCGCCCTCGTCGGGAGCGCAGCGGTTGTAGACACCCTCGCCGGACTTCGGCGTGGCCAGCATGCCGTCGAGCACGGCGCAGACCGGGGCCTTCACGTCGTACGACGTGGGCTTCGGGGACTTGGCGAGGACCTTGTACGCCGCCGGCACCGAGATCAGGCCGGCGCCCTGCGCATAGGCGGGCTCCTCGTCGAGGAACTTCGCCGACGAGGTCAGCGCCGTGCGCAGCGCGGCCGGGGTGGTGTCCGTGCCGGCGGCGCTCAGCAGCAGCGCGGCGGCGCCCGCGGCCTGCGGGGAGGACATCGAGGTGCCGTTGAACATGCCGTAGCCGGGCGGCAGCTGGTAGCCGGCCGCGGGGACGGGCGAGCCGGGCAGCCAGGTGGGTATTGAGGAGACGGCGGCGCCGGGCGCGACCAGCGTCGGCTTCATCCCGCCGTCCTCACGCGGACCGCGCGCCGAGAACGGGAACAGGGCCTGCGGGGCGTTGACCTTGGAGCCGTAGTTCGCCCACCAGGTGTCGTCGCTGACCGAGGCGCCGACGGAGACCACCTGGC
This sequence comes from Streptomyces sp. NPDC051940, assembly GCF_040680895.1. Lineage (NCBI taxonomy): Bacteria > Bacillati > Actinomycetota > Actinomycetes > Kitasatosporales > Streptomycetaceae > Streptomyces > Streptomyces sp. NPDC051940. The sequence goes on from NZ_JBFAXR010000104.1 coordinate 23,258, forward strand.
CGGCGACCGACGGGTCGCCGACGGTGTTCATGCCGGGGCCGTCGTTGCCGGCGGAGACGATGATCTGCACGCCGTACTCGTCGATGAGCCGGTTGTAGAGCACCGAGCGGACGTTGTTGCCGTCGTTCAGCGCGGGGAGCCCGCCGACGGACATGTTGACCACGTCGGCGCCCTGGTTGACGACGACGTCGATCATGCCCTCGGCGAGGGCGTAGGAGGTGCAGCCCTCGCGGAACATGCAGACCCGCTCGGAGATGACCTGGGCGCCGGGCGCGGCGCCGTCCATCTGGCCGCCGAACAGCCCGTTGGCGGCGATGATGCCCGCCACGTGGGTGCCGTGGGCGCCGGAGACGATGCCGAGGCTGACGAAGTCGGCCGTCTTGCCGACGCTGGTCCCGCCGCGCGGCGACAGGTCGACGTCGTCTCGGTGCTCGACCGTGAACGGCATCGACTCGGCGATCGCGGTGTCCGGGTCGTCCGTGCCGAAGTGCGCGACCTGGCCGCCCTCGGCGTACGGCTTGACGGTCTCGCCGTCCTCGAAGGTCCGGTCGAGGTCGGTGTCGACCCAGACGGTGTGGTCGGACTCGCGGTACAGCACGCCGAAGGTGTCGGTGTAGTCGCCGTCGCGGTTGACGTCACCGCCCAGCTCGCCGCCGTAGGTGGAGCTCTCCTTGAAGGTCTGGAACTCGAAGGAGCCCTCGGGAGCGGTCCACTTGACGCCGCCGTTGCTGAACGACGGCCCGGCGACCTTGTTCTTCATCTCCAGCCACGTCGGGTCGGCGTCCAGGAGCGGGTCGGTGGCCGTCACCCAGGCGGCGACCTTCGGCGCGCCCGTGGTGGTCTTCGCCAGCGCCGGGTGGCCGAGGTCCACACCGGTGTCGAGGATGCCGACCTTGACGCCGCGGCCGTCCCACTCGGGGTGCTCGGCGACGAAGTCGACGGCGCCCGTCTCGGCGGTCGGCATGTACGCGTTGGCGGCCGGGGTGTCCTTGCCTGGCGCGGCGGCCGTGCCGGTGGCGGCGGCCTTCGCGTCGGCGGCGGTCACCGGCGAGGGGTCGGGCAGCTTCACCGTCTCGTCGAGGTCGAGGGCGGTGACGCTGTCGAGCGCCGCCAGCCCCTCGACCTTGTCCGTCGGCACGGTCGCGCGCACGTAGCCGAGGCGGTCGTTCACCTTGCCGGGGTGCACGCCGAGCTTCGCGAGCGCGGCGCGCAGCGGGCCGGTGCTGCCCTTGTCGGTGGCGAGGAGGACGGTGACCGTCTTCTCCTTCTCGCTGTGCGCCTTCTGCAGCAGGTCGCGGTCGTGCGAGCCGAGCTTGTCGGCCTTGGCGTTCTTCGGCACGTCGGCCTTGCGCGCGCCGAGGGGCTTCGGGATGTCGGTCGCCTGCGCCTGTGCGGGCAGGGCGGACAGGCTCAGCAGGGAACCGGTCAGCCCCGCCGTGAGGACGGCGGCGGCGAAGCGCTGCCGTCTGCGGGCATGGTGATGTTGCATGATCTCTTTCCTTGTTGCGGTTACTTCAGGCCGAAGGCCCGGATGACGTCCTGCTTGGTCCACAGCCCGTTCGGGCCCTGCGCCGAGGCGCGCAGCGACACGAAGCCGCCCGGGGTCCGCGGGGTGGTGAGGGTTGCCGTCCAGCGGCCGTCGGCGAGCTGGGTGAGCGTCACCGGCTGCCAGGTGGCGCCGTCGTCGTAACTGACCTGCAGGGCCGCCGAGGTGGCGGCCAGGCCGTTCGGGTGGCTGCCGGAGCCGAGGCCCAGCTCCACCCGGCCGGCCGGGACCCTGCCGTCGAGGTCGGTGTCGACGTCGTAGGTGAGGTTCAGCAGGTCGATCTCGCTCTGGTACGTCTCGCCGGCCGCCGGGTACTTGGAGCGGAAGCCGAACTCGGTGTGCGTGCGCACGGAGTTGGCGTACAGGGCCGGGTCGCGGGTGGCGTCCACGACGAAGCGGTACGGCAGCTCCTCCGGCCTGAGGGCGTTGAAGAGGCCGCCGGCCTGGTCGGACACCTGCCTCAGCAGGGTGTCGCCCTGGTAGAGCGCCGAGGTGACGGAGCCCCCGTACGCTCCCCCCGAACTGGCGGTGTGGCCCTCGCCGGAGCCCGACCAGAGCGGGAAGTTCCACTGGATGCTGTTGGACCTGCCGCGCTTGGGCAGCCAGTAGCCGGAGCCCAGCCGCGGGGCCTGCACCAGCTTGAACCAGTCCTGGGTGCAGGTCTGGCCCGCCTGGTAGGTGCGCAGGGGGCCGCGCTCCTGGAGCAGCATGTCCTGCGTGTCGGTGGTGAGCACGCTGTGGTCCTCGTACCAGGCGCCGCTGCCCGCGGGCGCCGGCGTGACGTAGTCGGTGCTGGTGCCGGGGAACCGCTCGTACTCGTCCAGGCCCGGCGCGAACCCGCCGGTCGGGACGAAGTAGCGGTTTCCGATGTCCAGGGCGTCCTGCAGGCCGGGACGGTGGAACCGGTTGGTGACCCGCGCCAGTTCCTCGTGCGTCGGCGCATAGCGCAGCGATCGGTCGGGGATGGACCCGTCGAACGTCTGCAGCAGGTCGTAGCGGTAGTCCGGGATGGACTTCTCCAGGACGTTGAGCGTGCCCTCGCCCGACTTCGCCTCACGGACCAGCTGTTCGCCCGCGAGCCGCTTGACGCTGGCGACGCGCAGGCCCCCGGCCGCGGAGAAGTCCTCGTACAGCGGGCCCACGCCGTCGTTGACGTTGACCAGCATCGCGGCGCCCGCCGCGGTGGCGGCCCGCGCGCGCTGCGCGGGGCTCACGCCGGCGCTGCGGTCGACGAGCACGGCCTTGCCCCTGGCGTCGATCCCGGCGTAGTCGGCCTCGGTGCCCCGGCCGGCGTAGACGGTCTTCAGCAGGCTCCGGCCGTCCTGCTGGGCGCTGCCCCGCTGGGCGGAGAGCTCGACGCCGGTGCCGGTGCCGGTCTCGGCGTCCAGCCACTTCTCGCGCAGCCGCCAGTGCAGCGACGCCCGCAGGGTGCCGCCCTGGACCTGCGCGACGGGGGAGACGTACACGTCCTCGTACTTGGCGGGCAGCACCTCCGCGTCGTAGATGCCGCCGCGGCCCTGCGCGTAGGTGGTGCGGAGCTGGACGACGGTCTGGGTGGTCTCGGCCTCCCGCTGCGGGACGGCGTACGCGCGGTTCGCCGTGGAGGCGTCCAGCACGACCGTCGCCGGGCCGCCCGCGAGCACGGTCTCGGGCGCCGTCAGCATGGCCATCCCCTGGGAGTCGGCCGACTCGCCGGGGACGTCCAGCCAGTCCCACACGGAGTACGTGGCCGGCGGCAGCCGCAGCGTCCGCTCCCCGCCGACGTTGACCAGCACCGGGTTGGGGTTGCCCGGGTAGGTGAGGGCGACGGTGCCGGCGGCGGGCCTGCCGTCGCGGCCCCTCAGCTTGATCGTGAAGTCGTAGAGCTCCTGCTCCTTGTGCAGGGCGAAGCCGGTGTGCGCGACGACCGCGCCGGTGGCGGCGTCGGTGGCGGTGACCTGCCCGGAGAAGGAGGTGCCCGGTGCCTTGCCGGCCGGGTCCAGGGTCAGCCTCACCTGGGCGGTGCCGCCCGCGGGGACCGTGACGGTGTTCGCCGAGAGGGTGTACGCCGCGTCCTGGGTGTCCTTCGCCAGGTTGAGGGTGACGTCCGCGGCCCCCGTGTTGCGGTAGGTGATCGTGCGCTCGACGGGCGTCTGGTCGGCGTACGGCCACGTCCAGACGGCGGCGGGGACGGAGCCGGTGGCCTCGACGGTGGTGGTCACGGCGTTGGCGACGTCGACGCGGCCGGTGCCCATCGAGTACGGCCGGTAGGCGTCCAGCTTCCTGGAGCTGGACATCAGCGCGTCCTTGATGCGCTGCCCGTCCCAGTCGGGGTGCGCCTGCTTCACGATCGCCGCGGCGCCCGCCACGTGCGGGGTGGCCATCGACGTGCCGCTCATCGTGCGGTACATGCCGCCCGTCCAGCCCGGGACGGCCTGCGAGGCGGCGGCGCTGATGGTGACGCCCGGCGCGGAGATGTCCGGCTTCAGGGCGTAGGAGCCGGTGAGCGGGCCCTGGCTGGAGAACGAGGCGCGCTTGTCGCTCTTGTCGACGGCCGCGACGGTCAGCGCGGAGGCCGCGGCGCCCGGGGCGTCGATGCTGCCCGCGGCGCCGTCGTTGCCGGCGGCGATGACGTACAGCGGGCCGCCGTTCGCGGACAGCGCGTCCACGGCCAGCGACAGCGGGTCCTTGCCGTCGGAGCCGCCGCTGCCGCCCAGGCTCATGGAGACGACGTCGGCGCCCTGCTCCTTCGCCCACTCCATGCCCTCGATGACGCCGGAGTCCGCGCCGGACCCGGAGTTCGCCAGCACCTTGCCGACCAGGAGGCCCACGCCCGGCGCGACACCCTTCTTCGCCCCGCCCGAGGCGGCGCCCGAGCCCGCGATGGTGGAGGCGACGTGCGTGCCGTGGCCGTGCCGGTCGGCGACCTCCTCGCCGGGCACGAAGCTCTTCGTGCCGACGATCCGGCCCTGGACGTCCGGGTGCGTCGCGTCGATGCCGGTGTCCAGGACGGCGACCTTGACACCGGAGCCGTCGTAGCCCTTGGCCCACGCCTGCGGGGCGCCGACCTGCGGCACCGACTCGCTCAGCGCGCCCCGGACGCGGCCGTCCAGCCACAGCTTGCCGATGCCGTTGTCCAGGGCCTTGGGGGCGGTGCCGGGCGCGATGTCCTTCCAGAACGCGCGGGCGTCGTCGGCCTTCATGGCGCGGGCCTTGATGCTGCGCAGCTCGCGCGCCTTGACCGCGCCCTTCGGGGTCGCGGGCGACTTGCCCGTACGGGCGTCGGAGGCGGTGGCGATGACCGGGATGCCGCCGGAGCGGGCGTCGTCGTAGCCCATCTCGACCAGGCCGGTCACGTCGAACAGCCGCTCGTCCAGCCTGTCGGCGGCGAGCAGGGACGTCGCGGCCTGCGGGATGACGTACGTGTCGTCGCCGTAGCGCTGGATGTGGACGGCGCCGGTGCCGGGGGCGGGCTCGACGGTCACGACGTCGTTCGCGCCCGGGAGGTCCCGGTAGTGCACCACGTCGCCGGTGACGAGCGTGATGTCGTACGACGGCCCCTCGGGTTCACCCACGGAGGGCACCGCCTCGGCGGCACCCGCCTGAGCCGAAGCAGGGAGGAGGACCAGCCCGCCGCTGATCGCGAGCGCGGTGGCGGTCGCGGCCAGCACGGACCGGCGTCTGGGTATCGAGTGCATGGACAGGGTCTACGGCACCCGCCCCCGCGCGCGACACCGTCTTCGGGTGGCGGCTGTTCGCCACGTCGTGATTACGACAGGCGCCGGCGAAACCGGCCCGGGTCGCGGCGGGGGCGGTACGGGGTGATCCTGGACCGAGGCGCGCCCCTCGGATACGGCTGTCCGCGTCCGGCGCCCGGCCCGAAAGGAGGGCGCCATGAAGGCGCTGCAGTACCGCACGATCGGCTCCGCCCCGGAGCTCGTGACCCTCCCCGATCCCGAACCGGGCCCCGGCCAGGTCCTGCTCAAGGTCACGGCCGCCGGTGCCTGCCACTCCGACATCGCCGTGATGACCTGGCCGGCGGAGGCGCTCCCGTTCCCGCTGCCCGTCGTCCTCGGCCACGAGGGCGTCGGCACCGTGGCGGCCCTCGGCGACGGTGTGACCGGTGTGTCCGAGGGCGAGTCGGTGGCGGTGTACGGGCCGTGGGGCTGCGGTACGTGCATCAAGTGCGCGGAGGGCAAGGAGAACTACTGCCTGCGTGCGGCGGAGGACCACATCTACCCGCCCGGACTCGGCGCACCCGGCGCCATGGCCGAGTACCTGCTCGTCGACGACGCACGCCATCTGGTGCCGCTCGACGGACTCGACCCGGTCGCCGCCGTCCCGCTGACGGACGCGGGCCTCACTCCGTACCACGCGATCAAGCACGCCCTGCCCAAGCTGGTGCCGGGCTCGACCGCCGTCGTCATCGGCGCGGGCGGGCTGGGCCACCTCGCGATCCAGCTCCTGCGCGCCCTGTCCCCGGCGCGGGTGGTCGCGCTGGACACGAGCGAGGAGAAGCTGGAGCTGGCGCGCAAGGTCGGCGCGCACGAGACGCTCGTGTCCGGTCCGGACGCGGCGCGGCAGATCCGTGACCTCACCAACGGCGTCGGCGCGCAGGCCGTGTTCGACTTCGTCGGCATCGACGCCACGGCCGCCACCGCGGCGCAGGCGGCGGCCATCGAGGGCGAGATCTCACTCGTCGGCATCGGCGGCGGGGCGCTCCCCGTCGGCTTCGGGCGCACGGCCTACGAGGTGACGGTCACGGCGCCGTACTGGGGCTCGCGCAGCGAGCTGATCGAAGTGCTGGACCTGGCGCGGTCGGGCGTGCTGTCCGTGCACACGGAGCAGTTCCCCCTGGACGAGGCCCCGTTGGCGTACGAGCGGCTGCACGCCGGGCAGATCAACGGCCGGGCGGTGGTCGTCCCCGGGGCGTGATGCTCCCGGGGGCGCGCCCGCTTCCGGAGAAGTTCAGACCGAGTTCACCCCGCCGCAAATACGACCGGCGGCCGACGGCCGACGCCGCTGTTAGCGTCCGCGCGTGAACGACTCGGCGCTCCTCACCGCGGAACCGGCCACCGCCCCAGGCCGTTCCGTACGCCCGTACCGCTGGGCGGTCCTGCTCGCGGCGGCCGTGCTGCTCGGGTACTCCGTCGCGACGGCGCGGCTGCACGGCGACATCCGGTACGTGCTGGCCTGCCTGCGCACGGGCGAGGCCACGCCGTCGGAGACCTTCACCCATCGCCCGTACTTCTACCGGTGGTTCCTCTGGGCGCTCGACCAGCTCACCTTCGGGCCCGTCGCGGTCCGGGAGGCGCTGCTGCGGCTGGCCGGCGTGGGACTGTGCCTGGCCGCCGGGCTCCTGCTGCGCTCGGCGCTGCTGCGCCGGATGCCCGCGCGCGAGGCCACGCTCACGGCCGCGATGGCGGCCCTCGCCCTGGCCTTCGCCCCGCGTACGGACTTCCTGCAGCCGGAGTGGACGGCGGTCGTGTTCTCGGTGGCGGCGGTCGCGGCGGTCCTCGCCGTGGAGCGGCCGGTGCCGGCGGCGGCCCTGGGGGCGCTGCCGCTCGGGCTGGCCGTGATGATGAAGTACTCCACGCTCGCCACCGCCGTGATCGCGCTGCTGGTGGTCTTCGCCGCCGACCGGGTGCGGGCGCTGCTGCTGGCCGTCGCCGGTGCCGCCGCGAGCGCGCTGCTCCTCGGCGCGAGCCTCGTGTCGGGATCCCGGGAGTGGCAGTGGGTGCGGGACATGCCGAAGATCAACCAGGGCGCCCTGAGCCGGCAGGGGCTGCGGCCCGGCGCGCTGTTCGACCACTCGGTGGACTTCCTCGCGGACCGGGCCGTCCTCAGCCCGGTCGTGGTCCTGCTGCCCGCCGCGCTGCTGCTGCTCCTCGCCGGGCAGCCGGACCGGCGCCGCCGCGCCGAGTGGGCCGTCGTCGCCCTCGCCTGCGGTGTGGTCTGCCTGGGCGCGGTGGTGGTGCAGGGCAACTGGTTCGCGTACCACGCCGCCGCGCTGCCCGTCGGGGCGGCCGCGGTGTGGGGGCTGGCGGTCGGACGGTGGTACGGATCGGCGGGCCGGCTGCCGGTGGGGCTGGTCGGCGTGACGGTCGCCCTCGCGGTCCTCGGGCCGCTGTACGGCTCGGCGCCGCCGGGGGTGCAGCGGTCGGCCGTGGTGTGGGGGGCGGCGCTGGCGGCCGTCGCGGCGACGGTGGTGGATCTGCGTGCCGCCCGGACCTCGGGCCCGGCGTCGCGCCTGCCGGCGTTCGCCGTACTGGCCGGCGTCCTGTGCCTCGCGGTGACCGTGTGGCCCGGCTCCCCGCATCTGATGGCGCGCGGCAAGGTGCAGTCCACGAACGCCGCGTACCTGCGGGACAGCGACGCCAAACAGGCGCGCGCCGACCGGATCCGCGACCGGCTGCCGGCGGGGGCGCCCGTGCAGTACCTGGTCTTCGGCGACGACGCGTACTTCATCGGCCACCCGACGCCGTGCCGCTACCCCGTCCCCACCTTCCTGCAGCGCACCCGGTATCTGCCGGACGTCGCCGGGCTGGACTCGTACGCCGAGAACGCCCGCTGCCTGGACGCGGATCCGCCGCGGTACGCGGTGCTGCAGCGGGCCTGGTTCCCGCTGGACCGGATCGACCAGGGGCTGGCGCGGCGGATCGAGGAGGTTTACGACTGCCCGCAGGCCGGGCCTAAGGACCTGGTGGTGTGCCGCCTCCGCTGAGGACCGAACTCCCGACGGACGGCTGCTGTTCGTCTTCGGCGACACCTTCGAGCAGGCC
>NZ_JBFAXR010000105.1:0-31424 GCF_040680895.1 Streptomyces sp. NPDC051940
CAGCTCCGCGGACCGCTGCTCCAGCGCCCGGAACTGCTCGAGCAGCCGGTCGGCGTCGACCTCGCGGTGGGGGCGGAGCCCCCAGACCCCCGCACGGACCGCACCGCACCGCCCCGCACGGACCCGCCCCGCGCCGAACCCCGCACGCACCGCCCCCGCACCGCGCCGAACCCCGCACCGCACCACCCCCGCACGGACCCGCCCCGCACCGCACCACCCCGCGCCGAACCCCGCCCCTAACCGACCACCCCACCCCCCGTACCACGCACCCCCCGTGATTGCAGCTGTAAGTGCAGATGCACTTGCAGCGGTAAGTGCACATCCCCCAGGATGTCTACGCAAGCCCGTTCGTCCAACATCCCTTCCGTCCCGCAGGAGTTCGGCGATGGCAGCCAGCGCCCCACCGGCGCCGGGCGTGGATCTCGCGCCCGGTCCGGCTCACGCGTGGGCCACGGCCTGCGAGTACGCCGCGTGCACGCTGGACACGGAGCCCGGATCGGCCCGGCTGGCCCGGGACTTCGTGCGGAGCACCCTGCGGGCGTGGGGGTTCGAGGACCGGCTGGCGGATGTGGAGCTCGTGGCGCACGAGTTCGTGGTCAACGCGCTCACGCACGGCCTGGGCCACGTCTGGGCCGAGCCCTGCCCGCATCCGGTGGTCCTGGGCTTGTTCAGGGACGGCGACGACATGCTCTGCGCGGCCTTCGACCCCGGCATACGCCAGCCGAGGCCCGTGTGGCACCGCACGGAGCCGAGCCCTCTCGCGGACGCCGGTCGGGGACTGCAGCTCGTGGCCGCCGTCAGCGAGTACTGGGGCTGGACGCCCCCGGGTCCGGAGGGGAAGGCGGTCTGGGCCGCCTTCTGCTCCGCCCCCGCCGTACCGCCCGCGCTGGCGAACCGCCTGCTGTCGCTCACGGAACTCCTCACGGGCCGCGAGCGCCCCCGCCTGATCACGGCGACAGCACGCCCTGCGGCTGCGTAGCCGAGAGCCCGACGCGGCGAAGCCGACAGCCCCGGCGGCGGCCTAGCCGCGGCGCCCGTCAAAAGACCCGCCCCGGGTGGTCCCCGGGCCCTAGGCCGGATTCCCTGCCCGCACCTGAAACAAAACCCAGCTCATCCGGGTTGTCAGACGTGGTGCCTAGCCTTGGCACTGACGGGACGACGACTGATCGGGACGGATCAGACCGGAGGTGGCTGGTGGCAGCGGAGCAGGCGCGCGCCGCGCAAGCGGGCGGGACGCAGGGCGACGGGGGCGGGGAGGGCCCGGACGGCTGGGCCCGCCGGCTCACCCGTTACTGTCTGCGCTACCGCCGTAACGTCGCGCTGTCGCTGGGCGCCTCCCTCGCCGGTATGGCGATCATGGCGCTCGTCCCGCTGATCCCGAAGCTGATCATCGACGACGTGATCGTCGCGAACGACCGCGAGCTGGCCCCCTGGGCCGTCCTGATGGTCCTCGCCGCGATCGCCGTCTACGCCCTGACGTACGTCCGCCGCTACTACGGCGGCCGCCTCGCCCTCGACGTACAGCACGACCTGCGCACCGAGATGTTCGACGCGATCACCCGCCTCGACGGCCGGCGCCAGGACGAGCTCTCCACCGGCCAGGTCGTCGGCCGCGGGACCACGGACCTGCAGCTGGTCCAGGGCCTGCTCTTCATGATCCCGATGATGATCGGGAACGTGCTGCTCTTCGCGGTCTCCCTGGTCGTGATGTTCTTCCTCTCGCCCCTGCTGACCGTCGTCGCGCTGACCGTCGCCCCGCTGCTGTGGTGGATAGCCGGCCGCAGCCGCACCCGTCTCTTCCCCGCCACCTGGTACGCCCAGCAGCAGGCCGGCGCCGTGGCCTCCGTCGTCGACGGGGCCGTGGGCGGCGTGCGCGTGGTGAAGGGCTTCGGGCAGGAGGCGCAGGAGACGGGCAAGCTGCGCGGGGTCAGCCGCACGCTGTTCGCGGCGCGGCTGCGCACGGTGAAGCTGAACGCCCGCTACACCCCGGCGCTGCAGGCGATCCCGTCCCTCGGCCAGGTCGCGATGCTGGCGCTGGGCGGCTGGATGGCCACGCGCGGCCAGGTCACGCTCGGCACGTTCGTCGCGTTCTCCACCTACCTCGCCCAGCTCACCGGCCCGGTCCGGATGCTGGCGATGATGCTGACCGTGGGCCAGCAGGCGCGCGCGGGCGTGGAGCGGGTCTTCGACCTGATCGACACCGACCCCGAGGTCGAGCAGCGCCCGGACGCGCACGAGCTGCCGGTGTCGGCGGACGCCTCGGTGGAGTTCGACCGCGTCTCCTTCGGGTACGACCCGGAGCACCCGGTGCTGCGGGACTTCTCCCTGCGGATCGCCCCCGGCGAGACGGTTGCCGTGGTCGGCGCGTCCGGCAGCGGCAAGTCCACGCTCTCGCTGCTCATCCCCCGCTACTACGACGTCACCTCGGGCACGATCCGCGTCGGCGGCGAGGACGTACGCGAGCTGACGCTGCCCTCCCTGCGCGCGGCGATCGGGCTCGTACCCGAGAACAGCTTCCTGTTCTCGGAGTCCGTCCGCGACAACATCGCCTACGGCCGCCCCGACGCCACCGACGAGGAGATCCGGGCCGCGGCCCGCGCCGCGCAGGCGGACGGCTTCATCCAGGAGCTGTCCGACGGCTACGACACGGTGGTCGGCGAGCAGGGCATGACGCTCTCCGGCGGCCAGCGCCAGCGCGTCGCCCTGGCCCGGGCGATCCTCACCGACCCCCGGCTGCTGCTCCTGGACGACGCGACCTCGGCCGTCGACGCCCGGATCGAGCAGGAGATCCACGACGCGCTGCGGTCCGTGATGGCGGGCCGTACGACGCTGCTGATCGCCCACCGCCAGTCGACGCTGGCCCTCGCGGACCGGATCGCGGTGCTGGAGCACGGGCGGCTGGTGGACGTGGGCACGCACGACGAACTCGAGGTCCGCTGCCCGCTGTACCGACGGCTGCTGACGCACCCGGACGAGCTGGCGAACGTGGAGCGTGACCCGGCGGCGGACGCGCTGTCGCCCACCGACGGGCACGCACTCTCCGCCACCAACGGAACCGCGCACGCACTCTCCGCCACCAGCCCCGCGCAGACCCTCGCCGCGCCCGGGATCACCCCGGAGCTGTGGGTCCGTAAGAAGGCCGACGACGGCAAGGGCGCCGGTCTCGCCAACACCACCGCCTCGGCGGGCGACCCCTCCGGCTTCGCCGGGATGCTGGCGTCCTCCCCCGCCTCCCCCGAGCTGCTGGCCAAGGTGGCGGCGCTGCCGCCGGCCACGGAGACCCCGGACATCGACGAGGACGCGGCCGAGCGGGCCGAGGAGTCGTACGGTCTGCGCCGTCTGCTCAAGGGCTTCGGCCTGCCGCTGGCCTTCGCGCTCACCGCCGTCGCGGCGGACGCCGTGGGCGGGCTGCTGCTGCCGATCCTGATCCGGAACGGCATCGACGACGGCGTGCAGCGGATGGCGCTGGGCGCGGTGTGGACGGCGTCCCTGCTGGCGCTGGCCGTGGTGCTGGGCCAGTGGGCGGCCCAGATCGCCTCCGCGCGGCTGACCGGCCGTACGGGCGAGCGGGTGCTGTACGCGCTGCGCGTCAAGATATTCGCCCAGCTCCAGCGCCTGGGCTTGGACTACTACGAGCGCCACCTCACCGGCAAGATCATGACCCGGATGACGACGGACGTGGACGCGCTGTCGACGTTCCTCCAGACGGGCCTGGTCACGGCGGTCGTCAGCCTGCTGACCTTCTTCGGCATCCTGGTCGCGCTGCTGGTCATCGACGTCCAGCTGGCCCTGGTCGTGTTCGCCACCCTGCCCCCGCTGATCATCGGTACGTACTTCTTCCGCCGGCAGAGCGTGAAGGCGTACGAGCTGGCCCGCGAGCGGGTCAGCGTGGTCAACGGCGATCTGCAGGAGTCGGTCGCCGGTCTGCGGATCGTGCAGGCGTTCCGCCGGGAGACGGGCGGGGCGGAGCGCTTCGCGGAGCGCAGCGACGGCTACCGCCAGGCGCGGGTGCGGGGCCAGTGGCTGATATCGGTGTACTTCCCGTTCGTGCAGCTGCTGGCGACGATCGCGGCGACGGGTGTGCTGGTGGTCGGCGCGGACCGGGTGTCGGCGGGCACGTTGACGGCCGGTGCGCTGGTCGCGTACCTCCTCTACATCGACCTGTTCTTCGCCCCGGTCCAGCAGCTCTCCCAGGTCTTCGACGGCTACCAGCAGGCGTCGGTGTCGCTGAAGCGGATCCAGGAGCTGCTGGCCGAGGACACCTCGACGCCCGCCCCGGCCCGCCCGGAGCCGGTGCCGGACCGGCTGCGCGGCGAGCTGGCCTTCGACGACGTCCACTTCAGCTACGCCGGCTCCGCCGACAACGCCCTCGCGGGGCTGAACCTCACCATCCCCGCGGGCCAGACGGTCGCCTTCGTCGGCGAGACGGGCGCGGGCAAGTCCACGCTCGTCAAGCTGGCGGCGCGGTTCTACGACCCGACCTCGGGTGCGGTGCGCGTCGACGGCACGGACCTGCGCGACCTCGACCTGACGGCGTTCCGCCACCGGCTGGGCGTCGTCCCGCAGGAGTCGTACCTCTTCCCCGGCACGGTCCGCGACGCGATCGCCTACGGCCGCCCGGACGCCACGGACGCGGAGGTGGAGGCGGCGGCCCGCGCGGTCGGCGCCCACGACATGGTCGCCACGCTCTCCGACGGCTACCTCCACGAGGTCGCGGAACGCGGCCGCAACCTCTCCGCGGGCCAGCGCCAGCTGATAGCCCTGGCCCGGGCGGAGCTGGTGAACCCGGACATCCTCCTCCTGGACGAGGCCACGGCGGCCCTGGACCTGGCCACGGAGTCCCTGGTCAACCAGGCCACGGACCGCCTGGCGGTCAAACGCACCACGCTGGTGGTGGCCCACCGCCTCACCACGGCGGCCCGCGCGGACCGCGTCGTGGTCCTGGACCACGGCCGCGTGGTGGAGGACGGCACGCACGACGAACTACTGACACTGAACGGCCGCTACGCGTCCCTGTGGCGCACGTACATGGGCGAGCCGGCGACGGCGGCGGCGTAGCCCGGACGGTCTGACGTCGGGGGGCGGGGAGGACTGGCCCGCCCCCCGCCCGGTGTCAGACCCTCCCGCTAGCGTGCGGTGCATGCCGTTGAACGACACCTTCGCCGCGCGCATGGCCGAACCCGACTTCTGGCCCCTCTACTTCTTCGACGCCGACGCCCCCGACGTCTGGGACGACGAGGCGGAGGAACAGGAGTCGCAGGCAACGGTCTTCGATCTGGGCGACGGCATCGGGCTGGAGCTCCGCATCACACTCGCCCACGAGTTGATACAGCTCGCCGTCACCTCCCCGGACGGCACCGAGGGGGCCGAGGTCGGCTGGGACGACCAGGCGTGCTTCTTCCCGCACGTGATGCCGTGGCGCGAGCTCGACCTGCTGTGCCGCGCGGCGGCGTTGCACGACCCTTCGCTGCGGCATCCGGGGCCGATGCTGGCGCTGCTGTGCCGGTTCGCGTTCCTGGCGGAGGGCGACGATCTGGACGGCATCACACCACTGCTGGACGCGGCGTTCGCGTCGGTCCGTCCCGGACCGGAGCCGGTAGCCGTACGCGAGGAGACGCGCGACTGGTTCGACCTGCGGGATCTGCGCGGCAGCGGGGTCACGTGGAGCACCCGGCCGGACGGCCATCCGGCGGTGCAGCAGCTCGGCCGGTACCGGTTGCCGCTGTACTCGATGCGCTTCCCGGACAGCGAGGATTTCCCGTTCGCCGCCTGGGCCACTCTGCTGGACCGTGCCGGCCGCCTGCTGACGACGGCAGCCGAGGACACGGCCCTCAGCGCCCCGGCGGTACGCCGCGCCCTCGACCGCTGCACGGCCCTCGACGGCCACACCCAACTGCCCGCACTGGCCACCGCACTGTCGGAAGCGGGCTACGCCCACGCCGTCCTCGTCCGTGCGCTGACCCACCCCGTGCACCGCACGGAGGCCGCCTGGGCGGTCGAGACCCTGGCCGGGCTGCCGCAGGGCGAGCTGGTGGCCCGTTGGTCCGGACCGAGCCCTCTGACGGCCAGCGGGTCGTGGCGGCTGTCGCTGACGCTCCCCGCACGGCGTCGGACGTCGCGCTTCGGTCAGGAGGTCGCCGATGAGCTGAACGCCGCACTCAGGGAGGTCGGCCTGGGATCGGCCGAGGCCAACGGGGGGACGTCGCGCCAGACGGCCAACGGCTGGATCCGCGAGTCCGACAACGTGGACGTCCTGATACGCGACGACCTCACGGCCGGCGTGGCCGTGATCTCACGGGTGCTCCATTCCCACCAAGCCGCCGCGACAGCCACGCTCAAACATGACGTCGAGCCCTACGGACCCATCTCGCTGCCGCCCGCCCCGGCCTGACCCGCCAGGGGAAGGCGGCTCAGAACGTGTCGATCGCCGTCAGGTCGATGTCGATCGGGAACGGGCCGGGGGTTGCCAGGTTGTCGCAGGCGATCTTCATCAGGGCGTAGGTCGACGTGGCCGGGTCGAGTTCGTAGACGTAGACGACCGGGCGCAGGCCTTGGTCCTTCTCCACCCGCCAGAAGTGCGGGATCCCGGCCTGCGCGTACTTGTCGGGCTTGACCTCGCGGTCGCGGTCCTCGGACTCCGCGGAGGCGACCTCGACGGCCAGCGCCACGTCCTCCGGGCGGTAAGTAGTCGCCTCGGCGTCCAGCGAGCGGGCGTCGGCCTTCAGCACCATGAGGTCCGGCTCGGGGCGGTTGCGGCGGCCGAGGGTGACGGTCATCCGCCGGACCATCGCGAATCCCTGCGGGGCCTGGGCTCTCAGCGCGAACAACAGGAAATCGCCGACGAGCATGTGAAAGAACGTCTGCGGACTCGCGAAGACGAGGCTCCCGTCGATCAGCTCCGTGTGCGGAGGCAGCCCGGAGAGCCGGTCAAGGTCGTCGGCCGTGAAACCGCCCGCCGGTGGGACGAGCCACTCGGGCACCGGCGCCGCGCTCAAGTCTTCTCCCATGGCCGGGATTCTCGTCTCGGAACGGGCATACCCGGGGCGAACGCGCATATGGCCACTCCAACGGATGGCACATCAGCCCGACCTTGACGGTCTCCCGTCCAGGAACAGCGCCCCCGCCAGGACGTACGCGCTGCCCCATGGTGTGAGGCCCGAGGAGCGGAGGTCCTCGTCGTACGACCGCCACGCCTGCGGGGTCGAGGCGGCGAGGGCCGACCGGGCTCCCGACTGGGCCGTGCGGAGGCCGTGGGGGCCCGCGTGGTGGAGCAGGCCCGTGTCCGGGAGCGTCGACGTCACCGTGAGGAGTGCCGTGACGCGGGCCGCCGGTTCGCGCGCGCCGCGGCGGCGGGCCTCCCGCAGGGTCCGCAGCGCCGCGCGGACGTGCGGGAAGCCGGCGCGGGCCTCGCCGCGGGCGCCCGCCGCGCCGTACCGGGCCGAGGCCGTCTGGCCCGGGGACGGGCGGCGGGGCGCCCGGGCGTCCGGGAGCGTCGCCAGCCGGCCGGCCAGGGCCGGCAGCCCGTCGGCCGGTGCGGCCGGGTGCAGGGCGGCCGCCGCCACCAGGCTGCCGAGGAGCCAGACCGCGCCGTGGTGCGGGGCCGGGGCGGCGGACGCCGCCGCCGCGCGCGCCGAGCGCTCCGTGGCGCGGCCGATCGAACCCAGCTCCGCCCGCAGGGCCGGGCCTGCCGCGCCGGTACGGCGGGCGGACGCCGCCATCGCCGCGAAGCCGGGCCGCAGCGCCCGCGCCGACCAGCGCAGAGCGCCCAGCCGGGGGTCGCCGTCGTCCGGCAGTCCCGGCTTCGGCGCCAGCTCCAGCACGGCCACCAGCGCGTCCACGGCGGCCGCCGCCAGAGCGGCATCGGACCGGCCCGTCGGCCGGACGGCCAACCCGGGCCGGACCGGCGCGGACCGCACCACGTACCCCATCGCCCTACGACGCCGGCGGCGACGGCGGCGCCGAGCCGGTCGGCGGCTCGCCCGACGGCGGCGTACCGCCCCCGCCGCTGCCCGCGCCCGTGCTTTCCGCGTCGGGGTCGATGCCGAGGGTGATCGTGCCCCTGTAGCCCTTCGCCGCCGAGCCCTCGAGGGCGAGCAGGCCGCTCGCGGTGCCCTTGCCGTCGTACACCATGTCGTCGGCGAGCCTGGTGTACGTGCCGGTGTGCTGCGCGTACGGCTCCACCGCGAAGACGCCCTCGGCGGTGTCGTCGGGGAAGAACAGCTGCCCGGTGTAGTTGGTCTTCCCGCCCTCGTACGTGCCGTCGGCCTTCTCCCCGCCGGTGTGCACGCGGATGTGGATGTGGCAGGTCCGCGGCGTGTACCAGCCCGGGAAGATCGTCCTGAACTTCACCACGCCGTTGCCGCCGGCGATCTGGTAGCCGCGCAGATACGTCTTGTCGTTCGCGTCCGAGCCGTCCTCGCTCTCCGCCGGGGCGGAGCCGCCGGGGTTGGCCGTGGTGTAGCCCGAGTAGTAGCCCCAGGCGTCGCAGTGCCAGATCTCGACCGCCGCGCCCTTCACCGGGGCGCAGGAGTCGGTGGTGTCCTGGACGGTGATCTCCAGGTCGAGGGGGACGCCCTCCTTGCCCTCGGTGATGTCCTTGCGGACCAGGGCCCCGTCCAGGTAGTACGGCCCTTCGGTGACGCTGGACATCAGGACGCACTGCCCGCCGGAGACGGATGTGCCCGTCGCGGTCGCGGTCCCTTCGGCGGTCGCCGCCGTGCCCGCGGACTCCTCGCCGAACGCCGCGTAGCCGACCGCCGCGGCCGCTCCCACTCCGGCCGCAGCCCCGCCCCCGAGGGCGATCGCCCGGCGCCTGCTCATTTTCGATTGCGCGTGTTTCGCTGCCATGACGGGAATTCTGCGTACCGGTCTGTGCCGGGGGTCGGACCCCGCTGTGCGTGAGCTGTGGATCCTCCGGGCGGACGATGCCGGCAGGGCGGCGCACGGTAGCAGGCGCGGGGCGCCGCTGGGCGCGTACGCCGAAGCCACCGCGCGTGCCCCGTTGCGGCGGGACGATGGCGGGTACGACCACCGTTGTCCAACGCCCGTCCGACGACGGCCGCCCGGGAGGCGCGTGTGATCAAGGGCATCGACGTCAGCAACCACCAGTCGACGTTCCCGACCAGCGGCTACGACTTCTGCTTCGTCAAGGCGACCGAGGGCCGCACCTTCACCGACCCCAAGCAGTCCGACCACGCCCGCCGGGCACGGTCCGCGGGCATGGTGGTGGGCTTCTACCACTTCCTGTGGCCGGACAACATCGCCGCGCAGGCACGGTACTTCACGGAGGAGTGCGCATCCCGCCCCGGCGACGTACTGGCCTGCGACTGGGAGCGCACCGGCTCCGGTACGGCGGCGGGTTCGGCGGAGAAGGACGCGTTCCTGCGCGAGGTGAAGCGGCTGCGTCCGGACCACCGGGTGCTGCTCTACTGCAACACGGACTTCTGGCTCAACCGCGACACCAGCTCCTTCGCCGGCGACGGCCTGTGGATCGCGCACTACGGGGTCGGGGCGGGGAGTCCGGGCGTGCAGGCCCGGTGGCTGATCCACCAGTACACGTCGAGCCCGCTCGACACCAACGTGGCACGGTTCGACTCCCGGGCGCAGATGCGGGCCTGGGCCGAGGAGGATGACATGGCACTGACCGACGGCGACGCCAAGAAGGTCTGGACGCTCGACTTCGTCCAGGCGCCGGTGGTGACCCCGGAGAACCCCACCTGGGCACCCGCCAGCTATCTCCGGGACACGAACCTGCGCACCCGGGACGTACAGGCCAAGCTCGCGGACCTGCGGCAGGTGGAGCTCACACCGGAGCAGATCGCCGCTCTCGCGGCGGCGCTGGCGGAGCATCCGCAGCTGGCGGAGCAGATCGCGGAGAAGGTGGCCGAGAAGCTCGCGGCCCGGCTCGCGCAGTAGCCCTCGGCGGCCGGTCGGCCGCCGCGGCCGACAGCACCCGGCCGGCGGCCCGTCGGCCGCCTCACTCCCCCGCCGAAGACTCCCCCGACGAAGACACCGCCGCCGCCCCGAACGCCCCCCGCGCCAGCCGGAACAGCAGCTCCCCCGTCTCCTCCCGCCCCGGCAGCGACGCCCGGGGGCTGAGGTGCGGGGTGGAGTTCAGCAGCCCGAACACCGCGTGCACCGCCGTGCGCGCCTCCGGCTCGCCCAGTCCCGTGTACGCCGAGCGCACGGCGGCCACCCACAGCTCGACGTACTGCCGCTGCAGCTGGCGTACCAGCTTGCGGTCCTCGTCGCGCAGCCGGTCCAGCTCCCGGTCGTGCAGGATGATCAGCGGGCGGTCGTGCAGCGCGAAGTCGATATGGCCGCGGATCAGCTCGTCCAGCAGCTCGTCGCCGGACGCCGCCGCGGAGCGCTGCCGGCCCGCGGCCAGCAGCCGCTCGCTGATGCCCACCAGCAGCTCCGCGAGCATCGCGTCCTTGCCGGGGAAGTGGCGGTAGAGGCCCGGGCCGCTGATGCCCACGGCCGCGCCTATCTCGTCCACGCCCACGCCGTGGAAGCCGCGCTCGGCGAAGAGGCGTGCCGCCTCTTTCAGGATCTGCTCGCGCCGCGTGAGCGCGGGGGCCTCTGTGCTCATGGAATCCATCCTAGACAGCCCCGTTAATGGTCGTTAACCTGAAGGCAACACGTTAACGCTCATTAACCTATCTGCGTAAGGGGCCACGAGTGGACCAGGACGCACCCGTCCTCGGCAGCGCCGCCGATCCGGCGTCCGATGCCTGGCGGACCAACGAGGCCGCGCACCGGGCGCTCGTCGGCGAGCTCCACGGGAAGCTGGCGGCGGCGCGCGAGGGCGGCGGCGAGAAGGCGCGCGCCCGGCACACCGCGCGCGGCAAGCTGCTGCCGCGCGACCGGGTCGACACCCTCCTCGACGCCGGCTCGCCGTTCCTGGAGCTGGCGCCGCTCGCCGCGAACGGCATGTACGGGGACGCGGCGCCCGCCGCCGGCGTGATCGCCGGGATCGGCCGGGTCTCCGGCCGCGAGTGCGTGATCGTCGCGAACGACGCCACCGTCAAGGGCGGCACGTACTACCCGATGACGGTGAAGAAGCACCTGCGCGCCCAGGAGGTCGCGCTGGAGAACCGGCTGCCGTGCGTGTACCTGGTGGACTCCGGCGGCGCCTTCCTGCCGATGCAGGACGAGGTCTTCCCGGACCGCGAGCACTTCGGCCGGATCTTCTACAACCAGGCCCGGCTGTCCGGCGCCGGCATCCCGCAGATCGCGGCCGTCATGGGCTCCTGCACGGCCGGCGGGGCGTACGTCCCCGCGATGTCCGACGAGGCGGTCATCGTCCGCAACCAGGGCACGATCTTCCTCGGCGGCCCGCCGCTGGTGAAGGCCGCGACCGGCGAGGTCGTCACGGCGGAGGAGCTGGGCGGCGGCGAGGTGCACTCCCGTACGTCCGGGGTCACGGACCACCTCGCGGAGGACGACGCGCACGCCCTGCGGATCGTGCGGAACATCGTCGCCACGCTGCCGGAGCGCGGCCCGCTCCCCTGGTCGGTGCGGACCGGCGAGGAGCCGAAGGCCGACCCGGCGGGCCTGTACGGCGCGGTCCCCGTCGACTCCCGCACCCCGTACGACAGCCGCGAGATCATCGCCCGGATCGTGGACGGCTCGCGCTTCCAGGAGTTCAAGGCGGAGTTCGGTACGACGCTGGTGACCGGCTTCGCCCGGATCCACGGCCACCCCGTGGGGATCGTCGCCAACAACGGCATCCTGTTCTCCGAGTCCGCCCAGAAGGGCGCGCACTTCATCGAGCTGTGCGACCAGCGCGGCATCCCGCTGCTGTTCCTGCAGAACATCTCCGGCTTCATGGTCGGCCGCGACTACGAGGCGGGCGGCATCGCCAAGCACGGCGCGAAGATGGTCACCGCCGTGGCCTGCACGCGGGTGCCGAAGCTGACCGTGGTGGTCGGCGGCAGCTACGGCGCGGGCAACTACTCGATGTGCGGCCGGGCGTACAGTCCCCGCTTCCTGTGGATGTGGCCGAACGCCAAGATCTCCGTGATGGGTGGCGAGCAGGCGGCCTCGGTGCTGGCCACCGTCAAGCGCGACCAGCTGGAGGGCCGCGGCGAGGAGTGGTCCGCGGAGGACGAGGAGTCGTTCAAGTCACCCGTTCGAGCGCAGTACGAGACGCAGGGCAACGCGTACTACGCGACTGCCCGTCTCTGGGACGACGGGGTCATCGACCCGCTGGAGACCCGGCAGGTCCTCGGCCTCGCCCTGACCGCCTGTGCCAACGCGCCCCTGGGTGACCCCCAGTTCGGCGTCTTCCGGATGTGAGGACGGGAATGTTCGAGACAGTTCTCATCGCCAACCGCGGCGAGATCGCGGTCCGCGTCATCCGCACGCTGCGCGCGCTCGGCGTGCGCTCGGCCGCCGTGTTCACCGACGCGGACGCGTCGGCCCTGCATGTACGGGAGGCCGACACGGCCGTCCGCGTCGACAGCTATCTGTCGGCGGAGGAGCTGGTACGGGCCGCCCGGGCCGCCGACGCGCAGGCCGTCCACCCCGGCTACGGCTTCCTCGCCGAGAACGCGCCGTTCGCGCGCCGGTGCGCCGACGCCGGTCTGGTCTTCCTCGGCCCCACCGCGGCGGCGATCGAGCTGATGGGCGACAAGATCCGCGCCAAGGAGACGGTGCGGGCGGCCGGCGTGCCGGTCGTCCCGGGCTCCTCCGGCAGCGGGCTGACCGACGCCGAACTGATCGCCGCGGCCCGGGAGATCGGCGTCCCGGTGCTGCTGAAGCCCAGCGCGGGCGGCGGCGGCAAGGGCATGCGCCTGGTGCGGGACCTGGCGCTGCTCCCGGAGGAGATCGCGGCCGCCCGCCGCGAGGCCCGCTCCTCGTTCGGCGACGACACGCTGCTGCTGGAGCGGTGGATCGACCGGCCCCGGCACATCGAGATCCAGGTGCTGGCGGACACCCACGGGAACGTGGTCCACCTCGGCGAGCGCGAGTGCTCCCTGCAGCGGCGCCACCAGAAGATCATCGAGGAGGCGCCGTCCGTCCTGCTCGACGAGGCGACCCGCGCCTCGATGGGCGAGGCGGCGGTGCAGGCGGCGCGCTCCTGCGGTTACGTCGGCGCGGGCACGGTGGAGTTCATCGTGCCGGGCGGCGACCCCTCCGCGTACTACTTCATGGAGATGAACACCCGCCTCCAGGTCGAGCACCCGGTCACCGAGCTGATCACGGGACTGGACCTGGTGGAGTGGCAGCTGCGGGTGGCGGCGGGCGAGGAACTGCCCTTCGTACAGGACGACATCACCCTCACTGGGCACGCCGTCGAGGCGCGGATCTGCGCCGAGACGGCGCGCGTGAGCGGGGAGAAGGTCGACTTCCTGCCGTCGGCGGGCGCGGTGCGGCTGCTGCGCGAGCCGTCCGGCCCCGGCGTACGGGTCGACTCGGGGCTCTACGAGGGCTCCGAGGTCGGCACCTCGTACGACCCGATGCTGGCCAAGGTCATCGCGTACGGGCCCGACCGGGCCACCGCGCTGCGCCGGCTGCGTGCCGCGCTGGCCGGCACGGTGATCCTCGGCGTCGACACGAACGCCGGGTTCCTGCGGCGGCTGCTGGCGCACCCGGCGGTGGTCTCCGGCGAGCTGGACACGGGGCTGGTGGACCGGGACGCGGCGGCGCTGGTGCCCGGCGGGGTGCCGGACGAGGTGTACGCCACGGCGGCGCTGCTGGTGCGGGGCGGGCTGGAGCCCGCCCGCGAGGGCTGGGTGAACCCGTTCTCCGTGCCGAGCGGCTGGCGGATGGGCGGCACCCCCGCCCCCACGGCCCACCATCTGCGGGTGCCGGGGCACGAGCCGGTACGCCTCGACGTCACCGTGCGGGGCGGCGCGGCCCTGGTGGACGGGGAGCCGGCGGCGCTGAGCCGCCCGGCGCCGGACACCGCCGTGCTGGAACGCGGCGGGCTCACCCACCGGTTCACCGTGGCCGCCGACCCCGAGGGCTGGCTGCTCGGCCGCGACGGCGACACCTGGCACGTCCGCCGCCACGACCCCCTGGCGCTCAGCGGCGCAGCGGCGGCAGGCGGCGCCGACGCGCTGACCGCGCCCATGCCCGGCACGGTCACCGTGGTGAAGGCGGCCGTGGGCGACCACGTCGAGGCGGGCCAGAGCCTGCTGGTCGTGGAGGCGATGAAGATGGAGCACGTGATCAGCGCCCCGCACGCCGGGACGGTCACCGAACTGGAGGTGACGGCAGGCTCGACGGTCGCGATGGACCAGGTCCTGGCGGTCGTCATGCCCGACGAGACGGGTGAGGAGGCCGCGGAATGACGCTGCCCATGGAGTTCCCCGCGCAGAGCCTCCCCGCCCGGGTCCGCATCCACGAGGTGGGCCCGCGCGACGGCCTGCAGAACGAGAAGTCCCAGGTGCCCACCGACGTCAAGGCGGAGTTCATCCACCGCCTGGCCGGCGCGGGCCTGACGACGATCGAGGCCACCAGCTTCGTCCACCCCAAGTGGGTGCCGCAGCTGGCGGACGCCGAGGACCTGTTCCCCCGGCTCGCGGACCTCCAGGGCGTCGACCTCCCGGTCCTGGTCCCCAACTCCCGCGGTCTGGAGCGCGCCCAGGCGCTGGGCGCCACCCGGATCGCGGTCTTCGCCAGCGCCACGGAGACCTTCGCCCAGCGCAACCTCAACCGGTCGGTCGACGAGTCGATGGCGATGTTCGAGCCGGTGGTGGCGGCGGCCAAGGAGGCCCGGGCGCACGTCCGCGGCTATCTCTCGATGTGCTTCGGCGACCCCTGGGAGGGCGCGGTCCCGGTCCACCAGGTCGTCGCGGCCTGCCGCCGGCTCATCGACATGGGCTGCGACGAGCTGAGCCTCGGCGACACCATCGGCGTGGCCACCCCCGGCCACGTCCAGGAGCTGCTCTCCCGGCTCAACGAGGAGGGGGTGCCCACCGACCGGCTGGGCGTCCACTTCCACGACACCTACGGCCAGGCCCTGGCCAACACCCTCGCCGCGCTGCAGCACGGCGTGACCACCGTCGACGCCAGCGCGGGCGGCCTCGGCGGCTGCCCGTACGCCAAGAGCGCCACCGGCAACCTCGCCACCGAGGACCTCGTGTGGATGCTCGCCGGCCTCGGCATCGACACCGGCGTCGACCTCGACAAGCTCGTCGCCACCAGCGTCTGGATGGCCGGTGAACTCGGCCGCCCCAGCCCCTCCCGCACCGTGACGGCCCTCTCCCACAAGGAGTCCTGACATGTCCCTCGACCACCGCCTCTCCCCCGAACTCGAGGAACTCCGCCGTACGGTCGAGCAGTTCGCGCACGAGGTCGTCGCGCCGAAGATCGGCGACTTCTACGAGCGGCACGAGTTCCCGTACGACATCGTCCGCGAGATGGGCCGGATGGGCCTGTTCGGGCTGCCCTTCCCCGAGGAGTTCGGCGGGATGGGCGGCGACTACCTGGCGCTGGGCATCGCCCTGGAGGAGCTGGCCCGCGTCGACTCGTCCGTGGCCATCACCCTGGAGGCCGCCGTCTCGCTGGGCGCGATGCCGATCCACCTCTTCGGCACCGAGGAGCAGAAGCGGCAGTGGCTGCCGAAGCTGTGCTCCGGCGAGATGCTGGGCGCCTTCGGCCTCACCGAGCCCGAGTGCGGCTCGGACGCGGGCGGCACGCGCACCACGGCCCGCATCGACGAGGCGACGGGCGAGTGGGTGATCAACGGCTCGAAGTGCTTCATCACCAACTCCGGTACGGACATCACCGGACTGGTCACGGTCACCGCCGTCACCGGCACCCGCGCGAACGGCAAGCCGGAGATCTCCTCGATCATCGTGCCGTCGGGCACGCCGGGCTTCACGGTGGCCGCCCCGTACTCCAAGGTCGGCTGGAACGCCTCCGACACCCGCGAGCTGTCCTTCGACGACGTCCGCGTCCCCGCGGCGAACCTGCTCGGCGAACGGGGCCGCGGCTACGCCCAGTTCCTGCGCATCCTCGACGAGGGCCGGATCGCGATCGCCGCGCTCGGCACCGGCCTGGCCCAGGGCTGCGTCGACGAGTCGGTGAAGTACGCCAAGGAGCGCCACGCCTTCGGCCGCCCGATCGGGGCCAACCAGGCGATCCAGTTCAAGCTGGCGGACATGGAGATGAGGGCGCACACCTCCCGCCTCGCCTGGCGCGACGCGGCCTCCCGGCTGGTGCACGGCGAGCCGTTCAAGAAGGAGGCGGCGCTGGCCAAGCTCTACTCGTCCACGATCGCCGTCGACAACGCCCGCGAGGCCACCCAGATCCACGGCGGCTACGGCTTCATGAACGAGTACCCGGTGGCCCGCATGTGGCGCGACTCCAAGATCCTGGAGATCGGCGAGGGCACGAGCGAGGTCCAGCGCATGCTCATCGCCCGCGAGCTGAGCCTCCCGGACGCGTGACCCGAGCGGGTACGGCCCTCACCCCGGGGGCCGCACCCGCACCGGGCGTGCCGCTCCGACGTACGGGCGGGGCTGGCGGCTGCAGCGGGGGTACGAGGCGTTGCCAGGGGCCCGGGGGTTGACGAGAAGTTAGGTTAGGTTAACCTAAGCGCATCGTTGGTCCGCGTCTGCCGGGCCGCCTCCCCGTGTGCGAAAGCTGAGACCCCCCATGCCCGAAAACCTGACCCGTCGCGGAATCCTCGCCGCCGGTGGCGCCCTCGGAATCACCGCGTTGCTCGCCGCCTGCGGCGACGACAAGAGCGGCGGCTCGGACTCGGGCGCGGCGAAGGAGACGAAGAAGGACGGCCCCTGGTCCTTCAAGGACGACCGCGGCGAGACCGCGCAGAAGCCCACCGCCCCGAAGAACATCGTCGCCTTCACGGGCACCGCAGCCGCCCTCCACGACTACGGCGTCGAGGTCAAGGGCGTCTTCGGCCCGACCAAGACCGCGGACGGCAAGGCCGACGTGCAGGCCGGCGACCTCGACGTGAACAAGGTCGAGATCATCGGCAACGTCTGGGGCGAGTTCAACATCGAGAAGTACGCCGCCCTGGCCCCCGAGGTCCTGATCACCGGCATGTACGACAAGGGCGCGCTCTGGTACGTCCCGGACGAGTCCAAGGACAAGATCCTCAAGCTGGCGCCCAGCGTCGCCCTGATGGTCGCCCGCGAGACCATGCCGAAGGTGCTCGAGCGCCACGCCCAGCTCGCCGAGTCCCTCGGCGCGGACCTGAAGTCGACCGCGGTCGCCGACGCCAGGACGCGCTTCGAGAAGGCCGCCGAGGAGCTGCGCTCCGCCGCCAAGTCCAACCCGGGCGTCAAGGTCCTCATCGCGTCCGGCTCCGCCGACATCCTCTACATCTCCACCCCGGAGCTCTCCGCCGACCTGCTCTACTTCCAGGAGCTCGGTGTCGAGATCGTCGTCCCGGACCGGGAGAAGCTGGACGAGGGCGGCTGGTTCGAGAGCCTGAGCTGGGAGAACGCCGACAAGTACGCGGCGGACGTCATCCTCCTGGACAACCGCACCGGCACCCTGCAGACCGACCAGCTGAAGGACAAGCCCACCTGGGCCAAGCTGCCCGCCGTCGCCGCCGGCCAGGTCGTCCCGCGCGTCACCGAGCCGGTCTTCTCGTACGACAAGTGCGCGCCGATCCTCGAGGACCTGGCGAAGACGATCCTCGCCGCGAAGAAGGTCTCCTGAGATGTCCTTCCGCTTCTTCGACCTGACGGTCGCGCGCACGGCGCGGCTCAGCCCGTCGCTGGTCCGCATCACCTTCACGGGTGAGGAGCTGGAGGCGTTCGCGTCCGGCGGCTACGACCAGAGCCTGTCGCTGTTCCTGCCCCACCCGGGGCAGGACGCGCCGGTGATCGCGCGCGGCGAGGACTGGTTCGAGGAGTTCCGGGCGATGGACCCGGCGGTGCGGGCGGTGTGCCGGTCGTACACGGTGCGCGCCCAGCGGCCCGGCGAGGCGGACATCGACTTCGTGCTGCACGCGGAGCCCGCCGGTCCCGCCGCCACCTGGGCGGCGCAGGCGAAGCCGGGCGACCGCGCGGCCGTGCTGGGCCCGTACGAAGCGGACAACGCGGGCGTGCGGTTCCGCCTGCCCGAGGACGCCGCGTGGGTGCTGGTCGCGGCCGACGAGACCGCTCTGCCGGCCGCCCAGGCGATCCTGGAGGGCCTGCCCGCCGGACTGCCGGCGCGGGTGTGGCTGCAGGTCCCCCGGACGGCGGACCAGGTGGCGGTTTCCACCGCGGCCGAGGCGGAGATCACCTGGCTGACCTCGGGCATCGAGGACGCGGTCCGCGGGGCGGAGCTGCCCGAGGGCACCCCGTACGCCTGGATCGCGGGCGAGTCGGGCATGGTCAAGGCGCTGCGCCGGCATCTGGTGAACGACCGCGCGGTCGACCGCCGCGCGATCACCTTCACGGGCTACTGGCGCCGCGGCGTCAGCGAGGACCAGTTCCGCGAGGAAGCCTGACCCACAGCAGCCACAGCAGCCACAAGGCGCGGCACAGGACACCGGCGACGGGCCGGAGACCCCCTGGGGTTTCCGGCCCGTTTCCTTTCCCGATCCCCTTTGTCAACTGGCCGTCCGTGTCAGTGGTGTGCCTAGAATCGGCGGGACGAACGAAGAGCCTGTCCACAGACGCCTATATCCGCAGGGACTGACGCTCGTGAAGGCGCTCGTACTCTCCGGCGGGGCCGGCACCCGGCTGCGCCCCATCACACACACCTCGGCCAAGCAGCTCGTACCGGTGGCGAACACCCCGGTGCTGTTCTACGGGCTGAAGGCCATCGCCGACGCGGGCGTCACCGAGGTGGGCATCATCGTCGGCGACACCGCCGCGGAGATCCGCGAGGCGGTCGGCGACGGCTCCGCCTTCGGCCTCGACATCACCTACATCCCCCAGGCCGCCCCCCTCGGGCTCGCGCACGCGGTGCTCATCGCCCGCGACTACCTGGGCGACGAGGACTTCGTGATGTACCTGGGCGACAACTTCATCGTCGGCGGCATCACGGACCTCGTCGAGCGCTTCCGCGCCGAGCGCCCCGCCGCCCAGATCATGCTCACCAAGGTCGCCGACCCCACGTCGTTCGGCGTCGCGGTCCTCGACGGCGACGGCCGCGTCGTCGGGCTGGAGGAGAAGCCCGCGAAGCCCAAGAGCGACCTCGCCCTGGTCGGCGTCTATCTCTTCACCCCCGCGATCCACGAGGCCGTACGCGCCGTCAAGCCGTCCGGGCGCGGCGAGCTGGAGATCACCGACGCCATCCAGTGGCTGATCGACGACGGCCGCGACGTCCACTCCACCACGATCTCCGGCTACTGGAAGGACACCGGGAACGTCACCGACATGCTGGAGGTCAACCGGCTGGTGCTGGAGACCGTCGAGCCGGTGGTGGAGGGCAGCGTCGACGAGGAGAGCGAGCTCATCGGCCGGGTCCGCGTCGAGGCCGGGGCCAGGATCACCGGCAGCCGGATCGTCGGCCCCGCGATCATCGGCCGCGACTGCGTGGTGAAGGGCGCCTACGTCGGCCCGTTCACCGCCATCGCCGACCACTGCCGGATCGAGGACTGCGAGATCGAGTACTCGATCGTGCTCTCGGGCTCCTCGCTCACCGGCGTACGCCGTATCGAGGCCTCGCTCATCGGCCATGACGTCGAGGTCACCCCCGCCCCCCGCAGCCCCTCCTCCCACCGGCTGGTCCTCGGCGACCACAGCAAGGTGCAGATCTCCTCATGACGGACACCCGCATTCTCGTCACCGGCGCCGCCGGGTTCATCGGCTCGCACTACGTCCGCACGCTGCTCGGCCCTGAGGGGCCGGGGGACGTGGCCGTCACGGTGCTCGACAAACTGACCTACGCGGGCAACCCCGCGAACCTCGACCCGGTCCGCTCGCACCCCGGATTCGCCTTCGTCCAGGGGGACGTCTGCGACGCGGAGCTGGTCGCCGGGCTGATGTCCGGCCACGACCAGGTGGTGCACTTCGCGGCGGAGTCCCATGTCGACCGGTCGATCGACGGCGGCGCCGAGTTCGTCCGTACGAACGTGCTCGGCACCCACACCCTCGTCGACGCGGCACACCGGGCCGGCGTACGGACGTTCACCCACATCTCCACCGACGAGGTCTACGGCTCGATCGACGCGGGCTCCTGGCCGGAGACCGACCCGCTGCGGCCCAACTCCCCGTACTCCGCGTCCAAGGCGGGCAGCGACCTGATCGCGCTGTCGTACCACCGGACGCACGGGATGGACGTGCGGGTGACCCGCTGCTCCAACAACTACGGGCACCACCACTTCCCGGAGAAGGTCATCCCGCTGTTCATCACCAACCTGCTGGACGGCCGGAAGATCCCGCTGTACGGCGACGGCGGCAACGTCCGGGACTGGCTGCACATCGACGACCACGTCCGCGGCATCGAGCTGGTGCGCACCCGGGGCAGGCCCGGCGAGGTCTACAACATCGGCGGCGGCACCGAGCTGTCGAACAAGGAGCTCACCAAGCTGCTGCTCGACGCCTGCGGCGCCGACTGGGACAGCGTCGAGTACGTCACCGACCGCAAGGGCCACGACCGCCGCTACTCCGTGGACTGGTCGAAGATCCGCGACGAGCTGGGCTACGCGCCGCGGAAGGACTTCACCGAGGGGCTGGCCGAGACCGTCCGGTGGTACCGCGACAACCGCGACTGGTGGGAGCCCCTGAAGGAGCGTGCCGCGTGGTGAACAACGGCTGGCTGGTGACCGGCGCCGGCGGCATGCTGGCCCGCGACGTCCTGGCGCGGCTCGCGGCGGACGGCATCCCGGCCGTGGCCGCGGACCGCAAGGCGCTGGACGTCACCGAACCGGAGTCGGTGGCGGCCGCGTTCGCCGGGAACCCGCCCGCCGTGGTCGTCAACTGCGCGGCGTACACCGCGGTGGACGACGCCGAGGAGCACGAGGACGAGGCCACGGCGGTCAACGGCGCGGGACCGCGCCGCCTCGCCGAGGCGTGCCGGACGCACGGCAGCGTGCTGCTGCACGTCTCCACGGACTACGTCTTCCCCGGTGACGCGTCCGCCCCGTACCCCGAGGACGCCCCCACCGGACCCCGCGGCGCCTACGGCCGCAGCAAGCTGGCCGGGGAGCGCGCGGTGCTGGAACTTCTGCCGGAACGCGGATTCGTGGTGCGCACAGCCTGGCTGTACGGCGCGGGCGGGCGTAACTTCGTGCGGACGATGATCCGCCTCGAGGAGTCCCGCGACACGGTCGACGTCGTCGACGACC
This sequence comes from Streptomyces sp. NPDC051940, assembly GCF_040680895.1. Lineage (NCBI taxonomy): Bacteria > Bacillati > Actinomycetota > Actinomycetes > Kitasatosporales > Streptomycetaceae > Streptomyces > Streptomyces sp. NPDC051940. Next base: position 21,209 of record NZ_JBFAXR010000105.1, read on the forward strand.
AGCACGGCCAGCCCACCTGGACGGAGGACCTGGCCGACCGGCTGGTGCGCCTCGGCCACGCCGCGCTCGCGGGGGCCGCTCCGGCCGGCGTCTACCACGGCACCAGCTCGGGCGAGACCAGCTGGTTCGGCCTGGCCCGCGAGGTCTTCCGGCTGCTGGGCGCCGACCCCCTGCGCGTACACCCCACCACCAGCGCCGCGTTCGCCCGCCCTGCGCCCCGGCCGGCGTACAGCGTGCTGGGGCACGAGCGATGGCGGCTCGCGGGCATCGAGCCCATACGGGACTGGCGGGCGGCGCTCGGCGCCGCGATGCCCGCCCTGCTCTCGCCAGCAGTCCCCCCGCCGCACTGACCCGAGCCCCCGGAGCCCGTATGTCCATCAAGGTGAGCGTCGTCGTCCCGGTGTACAACCCGGGCCGCTACATCGAGGACTGCGTCGCCTCGCTGCTCCGGCAGAGCCTGCCCGACGACGAGTACGAGGCGGTCTTCGTCGACGACGGCTCCACCGACGACACCCCGGAGCTGCTCGACCGGCTGGCGGCCGAGCACCCGAACATGCACGTCATCCATCAGGAGCCGTCCGGCTGGTCGGGCCGGCCGCGCAACGTCGGAACGGACGCCGCGCGCGGCGAGTTCGTGATGTACGTCGACAACGACGACTGGCTGGGCGACGAGGCGCTGGAGCGGATGTACCGCTACGGCGTGGAGAACGGGGCGGACATCGTCATCGGCAAGATGGCCGGCAAGGGCCGCCCGGTGCCGCGCGAGCTGTTCCGCGTCAACCGCCCGCACGCGACCGTCGCCGACGCCCCGCTCATCGACAGCCTCACGCCGCACAAGATGTTCCGCAGGGACTTCCTGGAGCGCACCGGGCTGCGCTTCCCCGAGGGACGCCGCCGGCTGGAGGACCACGTCTTCGTGGCGGAGGCGTACCTCCTCGCGGGGAACGTCTCGGTGCTCAGCGACTACGTCTGCTACCACCATGTGAAGCGGGAGGACGAGGGCAACGCGGGCTTCCGGCAGATCGAGCCCGTCGGCTACTTCAAGAACCTGCGCGACGCGCTGGACGCCGTGGAGCGGCACACCGAGCCCGGCGAGCTGCGCGACCGGCTGTTCCGCCGCTGGCTGCGTGTGGAGATGGTGGAACGGCTGCGCGGCAACCGGCTGCTGAAGGTGGCCGAGCAGGACCGCGCCCCGCTCTTCGCCGAGATCCAGACCCTGGTCAACGAGCGGTTCGGCCCGGAGGTCGCCGCCCCACTGCCCTTCGCGCAGCGGGCGGTGGCCGCGCTGGCCACCGCCGGACGGCTCGCGGACGTCGAGGAGTTCGCCCGCTGGGAGGCCGGCATCAAGGCGGCCGGGCGGCTGACGGACCTGCGCTGGGACCAGGAGCGGCTGCGGCTCGCGTTCACCGGGGAGCTGACGACCGACGAGAAGCCGATGGCCTTCCGCACCGAGGACGGTCAGGCCCAGCTGGACCTGCCGCTCGGCGAGGAGGCCGCCGCCGTGGTCGCCGCACAGAGCGTGGACCTGCGGGCCCCGGTGGACGGGGCCGCGGTCGACCTGGTGCTGCGCGAACGCGCCACGTCCGCCGAGTTCTTCCAGCCGGTGGAGGTCACCCGCGAGCAACTGCCCCTGGCCGACGGCTCGTTCCGGCTGGTCCTGCACGCAGACGGCACGATCGACCCCGCCACGGCCGCGAACGGCGGGCCGCTCGGCCGGGGCGTGTGGGACGTCGTGATCCGCGTCCGGTCCTGCGGCTGGGCCAAGGACGTCCGGCTCGGCTCGGTCCGCGACGACGCCGCGGAGCGCGGGCGCGTCGCCGCCCTGACGGGATCGCCGGTACGGCTGGTCCTGCCGTACTGGACCGAGCCGTTCGGCAATCTCTCGCTGGACGTCGACCAGTCCATGCGGCTGTTCCGCAAGGAGCTGGAGCCCCTCCACCCCAGGGACGCGCGGATCCGCGGCCGGGCGCTGCGGCTGCCGCTCCCGCTGCTGGCCGGGGCCGGGGCCACCGCCGTGGTGAAGCTGCGCGAGGCGGGCGGGAGGCGGACGATCCCGATAAGAGCCGCCCTGGAGCCCGAGGGCGACGGCTGTGTCCTGGTGGCCCCGCTCGCCACCCGGGCCGTGGCCGGCAACGCCTGGCACCTGGACCTGGCCCTGCCGCAGTCCGCCCGGCCGAAGCCGGTGGCGTACACCCTGCCGCTGGGCGTCAGGGGCAGCCTCGTCGGCGTGCGGATCACCGCCCCGCCCGCGGGCCCCTCGCGGCTGCGCCCGCTGATCGTGCGCGCGCGCAGGGCGCTCAGGCCGGTCAAGCGCGCCTGGCTGAAGTTCCGCGCCGCCAGGAGCGGCTGATCCCGCAGCCCGTGCAGAGGGCCCGTCCCGCCGACCCGAGGAGCCGTACGACACCATGCGACCACTGTCCATCGAAGGCGCCTGGGTGCACGAACCGAAGATCTTCCCCGACGAGCGGGGCAGCTTCCTCGAATGGTTCCGCGGCGGCGACTTCCGGGAGACGACCGGCCACGGTCTGAACCTGGCGCAGGCGAACTGCTCCGTCTCCCGCCGCGGCACGCTGCGCGGGATCCACTACGCCGACGTACCCCCGGGCCAGGCGAAGTACGTCACCTGCGTGCGCGGCGCGGTGCTGGACGCGGTGGTCGACATCCGCACGGGCTCCCCCACCTTCGGGCACTCGGAGCTGGTGCGCCTGGACGACGGGACCCGGCACGCGGTGTACCTCTCCGAGGGCCTCGGCCACGGTTTCCTCGCGCTCACCGACGACGCCGTCGTCGTCTACCTCTGCTCCGAGGGGTACGCCCCCGAGCGGGAGCACGGCATCGACCCGCTCGACCCGGACCTGGCCGTCGACTGGCCGGCCGGTATCGCCCCTGTGCTGTCCCCGAAGGACGCCGCCGCCCCGTCCTTCGCCGACGCCGAACGGCGGGGCCTGCTGCCCTCGTTCGAGGCGTCGGCCGCGTACCGCCGGCGGCTTCGCACGGCCCACGACCCCGACTGAAGGACCCACGAATGGATCGCCACGGATTCCTGCGCCGCCTCCACCAGGTCTACCGGCCCCGCAACTACCTGGAGATCGGCGTCAACGACGGGCGCAGCCTCGCCCTGTCCCGCGTCCCCTCCGTCGCCATCGACCCCGCGTTCAAGGTGGTCAAGTCGATCAGCTGCGACGTGCATCTGGTCAAGGCGACGAGCGACAGCTTCTTCGCCCGCAAGGACCCGCTGCTGCACCTGCGCACCGGCCGCAACCCGTTCCGGGCGCTCGCCCGCCGCGATCCGCTCGCGGTGCTCGGCGGCGACCCGAAGCTGGAGCTGTCGTTCATCGACGGCATGCACCTCTTCGAGTTCGCGCTGCGCGACTTCATCAACGTCGAGCGGCACTCCCGCTGGTCGAGCGTGATCGTCTTCGACGACATGCTGCCCCGCAACGTGGACGAGGCGGCCCGCGACCGGCACACGGGCGCCTGGACCGGAGACGTGTTCAAGGTGGCGCAGGTGCTGCGGAGGCTCCGGCCCGACCTGGTCGTCGTCGAGGTCGACACCAGCCCGACGGGTGTGGTCGTGGTCTTCGGCGCCGACCCGGACAGCAAGGTGCTGCCGGAGCGCTACGACGACATCGAGAAGGAGTACATCAAGCCCGATCCGCAGGAGGTCCCGGACGAGGTGCTGCTGCGCAAGAACGCGGTGCAACCGGAGGCCCTGCTGGACGCCCCGTTCTGGCCCGCGCTGATCCGCGCCCGGAACCTGAACCGGGGGCGCTCGGCGTTCACCGCGCTGCGCGGCCGGATCGAAGAGGTGAGCTGACGGGGCTCCGGGCGGTGCGCTGACAGGCCCCGCCCGGACCCCTCAGCGCGTCACCCCGCCACCCGGGCCGCCAGCCTGCGCACCCGGCGGCGGGCACGGGGCGGCAGCCGCCGTACGGCCGGGCCCGCCACCCGCTTCAGCGCGGAGCGGGCGGTGGCCCGCCGCCGCAGGGAACGGGCGCGCCGCAGCGCGGCCGGGGCGGGCGCGTCGAGGCCGGGCGCGGGCACCAGCCGCCCGGTGCGCCGTACGACCAGATCGCACAGGGGCAGCTCCGGCCCGTCCTCCGGTCCGCCGTCCGCGCCGTCGAGGAGCAGGGCGAGGCGGCCGGGACCGGCCGGCAGCCCCGGCACCCGCAGCGGCAGCCGCAGCTCGCTGTGCCGGGTCCCCGCCGCGGCGGGACGCAGGATCGCCGGGACCGGGTGGCGCGCCCCCTCCTCCGATACGAACACCAGCTCGACCGGCTGCGGCTCCGCGGCGCACGCCACGGCGATCCACAGCACGGCACGCCCGCCCGGCACGCCCAGAACCGGCTGCTTGTCCAGCCCGGCCTCCCGCGCGCCGACGTCCAGGACGAGGTCCCGCTCGCCGGGGGTGTACGGCAGGACGGGGCGCGGCGGCCTCCCCAGCAGCCCGGGCGGGCAGTCGGCGGCGGCCTGCCCCGGCTGCGGGGCGGGGATCCGCACCGGACGGGTCAGCCCGAGCCAGCGCAGGGTCGCCCAGGCGTCCCACAGGCCCCCGTCCAGCCGGGCGCCACCGCGGAAGCTCTCCGCGGGCACCCGGCCCGTGCCGCGCACCACCAGCTCGGCGGTGTCCTCCCCGCGCGGTTCGAGCCGGGGGTCGAACCAGCTCTTGCACGGCCAGGGGGCCGCACCCGCGCGGTGGCTCAGATACACCTCGCCGCCGAAGCCCCGGATCTCGTCGGTCACGTCGACCGGCTCCCCGGCGGCCCCGTCGTCCGTCAGCGGCAGCAGCCAGCGCCCGTCCTGCCGCCGCAGGAGCAGCGGCTCCTCCTCGGGTCCGCGCACCAGACGGGCCGTGAAGGCGAGCCTGAGGCTGCCGTCGCCCTCCCAGCGCAGGCCCTCCAGACGGATCGTCCCGCGCAGCGACCGGGTGGCGCGCGCCAGCCGCACCAGCCCCTCGGGGTCGTCGGCGCGCAGCAGCTCCGACCGGCGCCGGACCAGGGCGCCCAGGCCCCGGTCCACGCCCTCGCCCATGTACGCGAGGGCGAGCGGCCGGATAGCGTCGTACATCTCCCGGAAACGCTCCTGGTCCCAGCGCAGGACGTGCCGCTCGCCCAGCCGGTTCAGCATCTCGACCTGGTGGAAGCGCCGCAGGATCCGGTCGCGCGCGGGCCCCGGCTCCGTGTGCTCCAGCACGGTGTCCAGGACCTCGCGCAGGTTGCCGTAGTAGCCGGCGGCGTCGGCGCGGGCGCCGCTGTTGTTCTGTCCGTCATCGCGGCGCACGTAGTAGTAGCAGGTGTACGAGGCGAGCACCGAGACGGCCTCGGTCTGCAGATAGGCCCGCATCATGAACAGCTGGTCCTCCAGCCGCCGCTTCCCCTCGGGGAAGAGGATGCCCTTCTCCCGCAGGAAGGCGGTACGGAACATCTTGTGGGGCGTGAGGCTGTAGTGGAGCGGGAAGTCGCGGAGGCAGACCCGGTCGCGGTCGGCTCGGAACACCGAGCGCGGGCCGCTGTCCCAGCCGCTGCGCATCTTGCCCAGCACGATGTCGGAGCCGTTGCGGCGGCCCATGTCGTACAGCCGGCGCAGCGCGTCGGGGGCGAGGTGGTCGTCGTGGTCGACGAACTGCACGTACTCGCCGCGGGCCTCGGCGATGCCGATGTTGCGGGGCTTGCCGGGCCAGCCCGAGTTCGGGATGCGGATGTGGCGGAGGTGCGGATGGCTCGCGGCGAGCCCGGCCAGCCGGTCGCTGGTGCCGTCGGTGGAGCCGTCGTCGACGAAGAGCACCTCGTACTCGTCCGGCGGCAGGGTCTGGTCCCTCAACGATGCGATGCACGGGTCGATGTACCGGCCCGGGTTGTAGACCGGGACGACGACACTCACCTTCACCACCATGCTGCTCCCCGGGTACGTAGGTGTTCGGTTGCCCGTTCCGACGGACCGGACCCCCCGGGGGTTGTACGCGGGACGGGACCGTATACACGGGGCGGCCGGGAAACGACCGAGCCCCCGACCCGGAATCCCAGGTCGGGGGCTTGATCACTGAAGGGTGAGTGACGGGACTTGAACCCGCGACCACCTGGACCACAACCAGGTGCTCTACCAACTGAGCTACACCCACCATGACCTGTGCTTTTCGCACCGGCCATGAAGAAGTGTACAGGGTCTGGGGGGGTGCTCGCCCCGCCTTATCCCCGCACCCCCGTGAGGCGCGCGTCACCCCGGCGGGGTCAGCCCTGCGCCGGGGGTGCGGTGTGCCGCGCCGCGATCTCGCGGGCGGTGTCGGAGTCCGGGCCCGGCTGGGGGACGAAGACCGCCTCGCGGTAGTAGCGCAGCTCCGCGATCGACTCGCGGATGTCCGCCAGGGCGCGGTGGTTGCCGGACTTCGCCGGGCTGTTGAAGTACGCCCGCGGATACCAGCGGCGGGCCAGCTCCTTCACGGACGACACATCGACGATCCGGTAGTGGAGCCAGTCCTCCAGGGCCGGCATGTCCCGGGCCAGGAAGCCGCGGTCCGTACCCACGGAGTTCCCGCACAGCGGGGCCTTGCCCTTCTCCGGCACGTGCTTGCGGATGTACGTGAGGACCTGCTCCTCGGCGTCCGCCAGCGTCGTGCCCGCGGCCAGCTCGTCGAGCAGGCCGCTCGCGGTGTGCATCTGGCGGACGATGTCCGGCATGCTCTCCAGGGACTCGTCCGGCGGGCGGATCACGATGTCCACACCGTCGCCGAGCACGTTCAGCTCGGAGTCCGTCACCAGGGCGGCAACCTCGATAAGCGCGTCGGTCGCCAGCGAGAGCCCGGTCATCTCGCAGTCGATCCACACCATGCGATCGTTCATGCCCCAACCCTACGTGCCGCGCGCCCCGCGGGGGCACCCGCTGTACGCGCGGCAGTCGTCAGCCCACCGGGCGCTCCCGCTGGGACGGGATCGTACGGCGGGCGACCTGGTCGCGCTGCGCCGGCTGGACCGCGGCGTAGGTGTCCGTCTCCGGCTTCTCGTCCGGCTGGGGATGGCGGGTGCGGTACGCCGCGCGGTAGGCGGCCGGCGAGTAGCCGAGCTGGCGGCGGAAGTGGCCGCGCAGCGCCACCGGCGAGCGGAAGCCGCAGCGGCCGGCGACCTCGTCGACCGAGAAGTCGGACGTCTCCAGCAGCCGCTGGGCGGCGAGCACCCGCTGGGTGATCAGCCACTGCAGGGGCGCGCTGCCCGTCAGGGAGCGGAAGCGGCGGTCGAAGGTCCGGCGGGACATGTAGGCGCGCGTGGCGAGTGCCTCCACGTCGAACTGCTCGTGCAGGTGCTCCAGCGCCCAGGCCACGACCTCGGCCAGCGGGTCGCCGCCGATCTCCTCGGGTAATGACCGGTCCACGTGCCGGTCCGCCCCGGAGCCGCGCCGGGACGGCACGACGAGCCGCCGGGCGAGCGCCGCGGCGGCCTCCGGCCCGTGGTCGGTGCGGACGATGTGCAGGCACAGGTCGATCCCGGCGGCCGTGCCCGCGGAGGTGAGGATGTCGCCGTCGTCGACGAACAGCTCCCGGGGGTCCACGTGCACGCTCGGGTAGCGCTTGGCCAGGGTCGGGGCGTACATCCAGTGCGTCGTGGCGGGGCGGCCGTCCAGCAGGCCCGCGGCGGCCAGCGCGAAGGCCCCGGTGCACAGGCCCACGATCCGCGCGCCCTCCTCGTGGGCGCGGCGCAGGGCGGCGAGCGCCGAGGCGGGCGGCGGCTCGGTGATCGACCGCCAGGCCGGCACCACGATCGTGCCGGCCCGGGAGAGGGCGTCCAGCCCGTGCGGGGTGGTCAGCTCCAGGCCGCCCGTGGTGAGCAGCGGCACCGGCTCGCCGGCGCACACCAGCAGCCGGTAGCGGGGGGCGCCGGTGTCCTGCCGGTCGGCGCCGAAGACGGACAGCGGGATGGAGCTCTCGAAGATGGGGCCGCCGCTGAACAGCAGTACGGCCACGACCTCGCGGCGGCGGCGTGTGCCCGGCGCCCTGGGACTCTGCGCACCGGCGACAGCGGTGTCCTGGCTCATGCTCCTCGCGCCCCCCTCGGTTGTCTCGCCCTCAACGGTGGCCACAAGATCAAATCTTATGTGTCCCCCGAGGCTGGCGGGACAGGTTCGGGCCCTACCTTTTTGTCGACATGGAAACTTGGCGTAAAGCATTCGATCACGAAGCGTGGCACTGCTTGGGCCCGCTGTGAAGTGCGCCTTTCTTATCCCCTCCGACAAGCCGCAGCACCAGGCCCGCCGTGCGCCCCTGTACGCCCCGCCACCTGGCGCGTTGCCGAACATCACCGGCAACTCCTTTACACGGGGCGGAAGTTGGCCGAAAACCGCTCGTGAATCGGTTGCTTCCGGCCGGCCGGACCCCGTTCGGGAGCCCTCCTGGCCGGTACGTGTACACCCCATGCAGCCGGCGGGCCCGACGGGCAGCCTGACGGCGCGACCGGGGGCGCGGTGAGGGCGCACGGGAGCACTCCCGGAGCGACGGCCGGATCCGCACACCCAGCCGGTCCCGCACCCCGGAGGAGGCTGCGGGGCATTGCGCTCGGGCGGTTCGTCGGGCATGCTCCTCAAAACCGTCGGCCCGGTCCGCCACGGCCGGTGCGCAACGCCTCGGGGCGCACAGGTTTGAAGCCCTGGGCAGCCGGGGAGTGTCGCCGTACCCTGTGGGTAGGGGCTTGGGAAGATGCTTCCCGGTCACTCCGGGTGTTGTCGTACGTCAGGAGCCAGAGCAGCCCCATCAAGCCACAGCCGTTCCCCTCCACCCAAGAGGACTCCTTCGCCGAGACACCGATGGCCGGTCACGAATCCCCCGAACCCGCGGACCGCAAGCAGTTCACCGATCTGACGGCTGAACTGGCAGCGGAGAGTGAGCCGCGCCGGGTCTGCGACCCGGCCTTCCTGCACGGCGTCGTCGTCGGTTTCGACGGCTCGACGTCCAGCGAGCGTGCGCTGGCGTACGCGATCGGCATGGTGCGGCGGTCCGGCTGCGGGCTGATCATCGTGCACGTGGCCAACCGGCTGCCGACGACGGTGTGGGCGGGCTGTGAGCCGCCGGTGTTCGTCGACGTACCCGACCACCGTACCGAGGTGCTCGGACTCGAACTTGCCTGCGCGGACCATCTGTCCGAGGTGCCCTGGATCCTGGTCGAGCGCGGCGGCGACATCTGCCACGAGCTCGAGGAGGTCGGCCGGGAGTACGAGGCCGACGCGATCGTCGTCGGCTCGACGCACGGCATCGTGGGGCGCATCTTCGGTTCGGTCGCGGGGCGGCTGGCCAAGCGGGCGAAGCGGCCCGTCATCGTCATCCCCTGAGGCGCGGCGGGGTGTTGCCCGGCCCCGCAGGCGATCATTCACCGGGTTCACCGCCGACCTGCGTCAACTTCGCTTGACCTGGGGCGAATTTACCCGCGGGTAGGAGGTGGATTGTGAATTTGTGACGGGCATAACGGGGTCAGCACCACCTGCGCAGGGGCGCTGCTCGACCGTACAGCCCTGACATGAAGGGAGCCCGCCGTGGACAAAGACGTCTCCGCGGGAAGCAACACCACGACACTCGGCTACCTCCTCCTCGGCGTCACCCTGCTGGCCTTCGGCCTCGGTCACACCGACGTGATCGACGGAGTCAGCGCCGCCAACGCACTCGACCTCGCCATGTGGGCGGGCGGCCTCGGCCTGTTCGTCACCGGGCTCCTCGAGTTCCGTGCCGGCAGCAACGCCACGGGGACGGCCTTCGCCGGCCTCGGAGCGCTCTGGTTCACCTGGTCCGCGGCCGCGGACAGCGGGGCCTCGGCCAACGCCGCCGGACTCTTCTCGCTTCTCTTCGCACTGGTCGCGCTGAGCCTCGCGCTCGCGTCGAGCGGCTCCGGGTTGCTCACCCAGGCCGTGTACGGGTTCCTCTTCCTCAGCATGCTGCTGCTGGCCATCGGCTCGTTCGCGGACAACACCGACCTGGCCAAGGTCGGCGGCTGGGCCGCGGCGGTGTCCGGTGCGGCGGCCTGGTACACGGCGACCGCGGCGATGGCGCATCTGCCCACGTCGATGCCGCGGCGGGCGGCGCATCGGGAGACCGCCGCCGCGTAGGGACGTGCTGCCCTGCCGGGAGGTGACGGTCCCCGGGCACAGGGCCCAGATCGTCAGCGCCCTGCGGCCCTTGACGCTGAACCACAGAGGATCGTCGCCGACGACGGGCCGGGCGAGGTGCTTCGGCAGGGCCCGCAGG
>NZ_JBFAXR010000106.1:0-31316 GCF_040680895.1 Streptomyces sp. NPDC051940
CACCCTCCCCCACGGGGGTCTGGGGGCGGAGCCCCCAGGGGGTTGTCAGGGCTGGGCCTCGCCGGAGGTGGTGAGCGCGCGTGCCAGTGCTGCCAGTGCGCCCGGGTACAAGTGGTCCGGCGGGGCCGCGTAGTTGGCGATCACCGCGTGCAGGGGGGACGGGGGCGGGGCGAAGGCCACCGAGGAGAGGGGCATCAGCGCCAGGCCGTCCCTGCGCGCGCGTTCCACCACCGCCGCGTCCGTGCCGGGCGGCACCAGGAGCAGCGCCTGCAGACCGGCCGCCAGCCCCGTCACCCGTACGTGCGGCGCGCGCTCCTCGACCATCGCGACCAGCTGGTCGCGGCGGCGCCGGTAGCGCTGGCGCATCGCGCGGATGTGGCGGTCGTAGCCGCCCGAGGAGATCAGCTCGGCGAGCGCCAGCTGGTCCAGGGAACTGGCGGACCACTCCATGCCCTTGGCCCGCAGCACCTCGCCGGCGAGGCGCTCCGGCACCACCATCCAGCCCAGCCGCAGCGCGGGCGCCAGGGACTTGCTCGCCGTACCGAGGTACACCACCCGGTCCGGATCGAGTCCCTGCAGCGCGCCGATGGGCTGGCGGTCGTAGCGGAACTCCCCGTCGTAGTCGTCCTCCAGCACCAGCCCACCGGTCCGCCGCGCCCAGTCCACGAGCTCCGCCCGGCGCTCCGCCGGCAGCGCGCCCCCGAGCGCGAACTGGTGTGCCGGCGTGAGCAGAACAGCCTGCACACCGCTGTCCGCGAGCCCCTCCGTACGCATCCCGTCCGCGTCCACAGGGATCGCCACCGGCCGCAGCCCCGCCCGCTCCAGCACCGCCCGGTGCTCGGCGATGCCGTACGACTCGACCCCCACCCGGCGCGCGCCCTGCGCCTTCAGCACCCGTGCCATCAGCCCCAGCCCGTGCACGAACCCGGAGCACACCACCACCCGCTCCGGCGCCACCTGGACCCCGCGCGCCCGTGCCAGATACCCGGCCAGCTCGCGCCGCAGCTCGATCCGCCCGGCCGGGCCCTGGTAGCCGAACGCCTCCGACGGCGCGGCGGCCAGCGCCCGGCGCATCGCGGTGGCCCACGCCGTACGCGGGAAGGCGGAGAGGGTGGGCTGCCCGGGGAGCATGTTGTACGTCAGCGGCGTCGCGAGCGGATGCCGCAGCTCGGGCACCGCCCGCGCCTTGCGCACGCTGCGGCGCGGCTCCGCCCGCCGGGCGACCCGGGTGCCGGAGCCCTGCCGCGCGGTGAGCCAGCCCTCGGCGACGAGCTCGCCGTAGACGTCGGCGACGGTGTTGCGGGCGATCCCCAGATCCGCCGCCAGGGCCCGCGACGACGGCAGCCGGGTGCCGGGCGCGAGCCGCCCGCCGCGCACCGCGTCGCGCAGGGCGCGGGTCAGCGAGGCGCTGATCGAACGCGTGCCGTGGTGCAGGTCGACATGCAGGTCGAGGGAGGTGGCCCAGTCCGACGCGCCCGGCTCGTCCGCCGAAGTGGCCCGCTTATCCATCATGGAAGTGGACCATACTCCTGGGCCTGACCGCCCGTACGGTAGAGCCATGACTCAGCGAATGAACATCTACAAGGCGGCCCCGCAGGTCTACAAGGCGGCTCTGGCGTTCAGCCAGGCGGCCGGCCAGGGCCTCGACGAGAAGCTGAAGCACCTGGTGGAGCTGCGCGCCTCCCAGATCAACCGCTGCGCGTTCTGCCTCGACATGCACACCAAGGACGCCCTGCACCACGGCGAGGACCCCGTACGGATCTCGCTCGTCCCGGCCTTCGACGAGGCCGAGGAGCACTTCACCGACCGGGAGCGCGCCGCGCTCGCCCTCACCGAGGCGATCACCGTGGTGACCGACGGCTTCGTCCCGGACGAGGTCTACAACCGGGCCGCGGAGCACTTCGACGAGCAGGAGCTGGCCGCGCTGATCGCCTCGATCACCGCGATCAACATGTGGAACCGCCTGAACGTCTCCACCCGCACCCCGGGCGGCCACTACAAGCCCGGGCAGTACTGATGGCGGGCGTGGACACCTTCCGCGCCCTCCACCACGGCCGCCTCCCCGGGGACCCGCTCATCCTGCCGGGCCCCTGGGACGCCGCGAGCGCCCGCGTCCTCGCCGACGCGGGCTTCGCGGCCCTGGCGACGCCGAGCGCGGGCGTCGCGGCCTCACTCGGGTACGAGGACGGCGAGGTCCCGTACGAGGAGATGTTCGCGGCCGTCGCCCGGATCGCGCGCTCGGTGCCGGTCCCGGTCTCGGCGGACGTCGAGGACGGCTACGGACTGCCGCCCGCGGAGCTGGTGGAGCGGCTGCTGGAGGCCGGGGCCGTCGGCTGCAACCTGGAGGACACGGAGCACGGCACGAAGCGCCTGAAGTCCCCCGCCGAACAGGCCGACTTCCTCGCCGCGGTACGGGCGGCGGCGGGCGACCGCCTCTTCGTGAACGCCCGCGTCGACACCTACCTGCGCGGCGGCGGCACGGTCGAGGAGGCCGTGGAGCGCGGCCGGGCGTACGCGGCGGCCGGCGCGGACTGCGTCTACCCGATCATGGCGAAGCCGGCGCACCTCGGGCCCCTGGCGGACCGCCTCGGCCTCCCCCTGAACGCCGTCGCGCACCCGTCCTTCCCCCCGCCCCGCGAGCTGGGGAAACTGGGCGCCACCCGGATCACGTTCGGCCCGGGCCTGCAACTCCGTACGATGCACGCCCTGTCGGGCATCGTGCACGAGCTGGGCATCACGCCCGACGACGCTCACCCCGCGGGGCAGGACTCCCCGACGCAGAAGTAGCGCAAGACCGTCCGCTGCAGCGCGCGCTGCCGGTCCGGGTCCTCGGCGGGCCCCGCGACCAGCAGCGCGTACTGCCGCCCGTCGCTCCCCACGAACGCCCGGTCCAGCACGTGCCGGGTGCCGAACTCGGGGTGCGTGTACTCGAACTCCAGCTCCACGGGCTGCCCTTCGCCCGCCACCCGCTCGAGCCGGATCAGCCGGAACCCGTCCCGCTTCGCCACCGTGCCGCGCACGGTGACCATCGAGTCGTACGGCGAACTCCCCGGATCGGCGACGGTGCTCAGCTGCAGCAGGCTGCGCCGGTCGGGCGAGTCGTAGTAGACCTGGCTGGCTTCCCCCGGAGCGGGCGACCGGGCCAGCCACGACCGCGGCACGGGCAGCAGCACGCCGGCCTCGTCGGTGGCCCACTGGAACCCGGTGGGCGGCGGCGCGGTGCCGGCGGCGGCCTGCTCGCTCGCCGGCGCGGTCGTCGGGCCCGACGAGGCCGCGACCGGCCCCTCGCTCCCCCCGCCCGGCTCCGCGAGGAGCAGCCACACAAGCGCGGCGACCACCCCGACGGCCAGCACTCCGAGCACGCCGAGCAGCACCCTTCCGGGCTCGCGTCTGCGGTACGTGGCGTCCATGCCACCCCCCTCCCGGGGGTAGGGACGCGGCGGTGGGGAGGAGGGTTCCGCTTCGCGGCGGCTCAGTCGTAGACCGGTTCGTAGTCGCACTGCCCGGTGAGGCAGAAGTAGTCGAGCACCGCCTGCTGCGTCTCCTGCTGCCGCGGCCACGCCTCGGGCGCCCCCGACACGACGACCACCCACAGCTCGCCGTCGGGCATCCGCATCGCCCGGTACAGCCCGCGTACGCCGCCGTTCTCGCCCACCCACGAGTAGTCGAGCTCCGCGGCGTCCTCCCCCGCGACCTCACCGCGCGCGTGCTGGACGTACTCGGGGCGCGACGCCAGCCCCCGCTCCCCGTTCTCGGCCAGGTCCACCAGGTCCATGGGGCTGTCGACCTGCTCGGACGCCTTCCACACCTGCACCAGCGTGCGCTCGGGGTCGTCGGGCGAGCGGTACCAGGTGATCGTGTCCCTGACGTCCCGCTGCCAGCCCTCGGGGGCGACGGTCAGGAAGTCCGGCTCCGTCATGAAGAGATAGCCCTCCGGCGGCACCCGCCCCTCGCCCGAGTCGGACGGCGACGGGCTGTCCGTGGACGTCTCCGGGTCCGTCGGGGAGGGCGTGCCCTCCCCCGCCGACGCGGACACCGACGGCGACGGCCGCGCCCCCTTGCCGCCGCCGTCGTCATCCTTCAGCAGCAGGTATCCGACCGCGCCCCCGGCCACGACGATGACGGTGGCCAGGACGATCGCCACCACCGTGGCGGTCCCGCGGGGCGCGGGACCACCGGGCTCGTGCGGACCGGGGGCGACGGGGTATGCGGGTGATTCGGGAGCGACGGGATACCCGGGCGATGCGGACGACTCGGGACCCGCCGGATACCCGGGGACCGCGGACGGCTGAACGGGCGGCGGAAGGACCCCCGCCCCCTCCGGCGGTCCGCCGATCACGGTCGGCAGCTCGTCCAGCGGCTCCGTCGCCGCCCCCGACCCGCCGTCGCCGGACGGCGGGGGCGTCTCGCCGGACGGCGGGGGCGTCGCGGGTACGACGGGCCCGATCCGCGCCGTGGGCACGTCCGCGGGAGCCGCTCCCCGGCCGTCCGTCTCCGACCCCGGCGCCGCGGGCCACGCCCCGCCGTCCCGCGGACCGGGCACGACGGGCGGCGGCGCGGCAGGAACCGGGGGCGGCGGCGCGCCGCCCGCGTCCGGTTCCTCCACCCACGCCTGGGCGTCCGGATCCCAGCGGGCGGTCATACGGCTCCCTCGGTTCTGCCGCTCATCAGTCCCCCTCAGCCCAGCAGTTGGGCGATCGCCTGCGACACCGCCGCTGCGGAGGCGCCGATGGCCGCGGCCATGGACGACACCTCCAGCCGCTCCCGCAGACGGGCGAGCCGCGACCGGTCGGCGCGCCCAGTCTGCCGCACCTCGTCGGCCACACCGGCCAGTTCGCGCTCCAGTTCGTCCGCCTCGCCCGTGTCCGGCTCCCCGAGCAGGTCCCGGCGCAGCTCCCGTACGGCGGCCAGCAGCCGCTCCGCGTCGGGTCCGGCGACGGCGACCGACGCGTCGACGGCCCGCGCCCGGTCGCCCTGCGCGACGGCGCCGCCGCTCATCGACCCGATGACCAGGCCGCCCGCGCCGGGCGGCGGCACGGCGGGCGGCGGCACGGCGGGCGGTGCCGGCACCTCGCCCGCCGTCCCGGCGGGCCGCGCCTCCCGGCGGCTCTCGTCACGCGCCTCGGCGTCGCTGCCCTGGGCCACCGCCCCGCCGCTCATCGAGCCGATGACCAGACCGCCGCTCTCGCGCGGCGGCTCCTGCTCCGCGGTCGCGTCACTCATCACTTCTCCCCTCCGTCACCGGACGCCGCCCGCGCCCCGCTGCCCTGGGCGACGGCGCCGCCGCTCATCGACCCGATGAACATGCCGCCCTCGCTGATGTTGACGACCTGCTGGGTGAACCTGTCGGTCTCGAACCCGCTGGCCTCCAGGGCGTCCGTGACACCGCTGGTGATCCGGTCCTGGACGGTCTTGACGTATCTGCTGATGTCCATCTCCTGGAACAGGGACACCTCGTCGGCGCTGCCCAGTTCCCGCACGGAGGCGACCGGTCCCTCCCCCGGCAGGACCTCCGGGTCGTGCAGCCAGGAGCGGAGGGCCGAGGCGACGGTCCGGGCGATCGACACGGC
This sequence comes from Streptomyces sp. NPDC051940, assembly GCF_040680895.1. Classification (NCBI taxonomy): domain Bacteria; kingdom Bacillati; phylum Actinomycetota; class Actinomycetes; order Kitasatosporales; family Streptomycetaceae; genus Streptomyces; species Streptomyces sp. NPDC051940. The sequence goes on from NZ_JBFAXR010000106.1 coordinate 5,571, forward strand.
GGAGGCGAACACCGCCGTGGGGCTGGAGGTCAGCGCCCGTACGAAGCTGCGCAGCCCGACGGACGCGCCGCGCGCGGCCAGCCGGTCGACCTCGCGGAAGTCCGCCCGGATCGGGTAGAGCACGTGCGGCACGACCTCGAGCACCAGCATCCCGCCCTGGGTGTGCACCCGGACCAGCACGCTGACGACGACCAGTTCGTCCCAGGCGCCGACCCGTACCCGCAGGAAGTAGCGACGCGCCTCGGCGCCCTCGTCGACCGCCTCGGAGATGTGCCGGTCGGTGTTGGGCTCGTCGTATCCGGCCGTACCGCGCTTGGGGCTGGTCGGGAGGTACGCCAGATGGTCGACCTCCAGCTGCCGCAGCCGGTCCCGGCTCGTCGCGGCGGCGGACTGGCGCAGGGCGCCGAGCTTCGGCAGCACCAGGTCGATGACCTGGCGGCTGGTGAGCACGGGCGTCTCGGCGCCGCCCAGGGTCTTCCGCTGCTTGAGCTCGACCGCGAAGGACCAGGGCTCGTACGGGCGTCCGTAGCCGACGAACGGCTCGTACGGGTCGTACACCGTGAGCCGCGCGTACTGCTCCTGGTCGATCGAGGAGGACAGGCGGCCCTGCTCGGCGGGCAGTTCGAGGCGCGGGCGGTTGCGGAACCCCGGCCTGGACAGCTCGTCCCGCAGCACCCGGTCGACCCAGACGCGGTGCGCCCAGACCGGCAGGACGAGCAGCAGCGGGAAGAAGACCATGGTGTAGCCGCCGCGCGGTGCGAGGTACAGCGCGGCCAGCCAGAACACCAGCATCAGGAGCCGGGCGTACCAGCGGATCACGAAGGCCGCCCAGTCCCGCCAGCGCGCGGCGCGGCCGGGCCCCCGGCCGTCGATGGTGTACACGGCGGCGCTGCGCCCGCTGATCACCCGGGACAGCCAGAGCATCGCGCAGATGCCGGCGTACGCGGGTGCCGCGTACGGCAGTTCGCTGTTCTGGAACTCCACGATGAAGAACACCAGCCACACCACGGCCAGCCACAGCCCGGTGTACACCTCGCGCCGCCGCACCCGCAGGGCGTGGGCCAGCACGGGCACGGCGTCCACGCCCAGCGAGGGCGCGACGGTGCGCTGCCGCTGCTCCACGAGCTCCTCGATCACCCGCCGCCGGTACCCGGCGTGCAGGTACACCCCCGCACAGAGCAGCCGGGTGGCCTCGCTGAACGACTGCGGGCGGCCCGGGCCGGCACCACCGGCCTGGGCGGGTACCCCCGGCTGGGTGAGGGCCGGGGCGGGTGGTGGCGGCGTGGCCGGTGCGGCCGGTACGGCCGGCGTGGCCTCCGTGGGGCCGGGCTTCGGCTCGGCAGACTGGGTCAAGGTGTCCCCCGATCGCTCAACTGAACTGTCGCAACGTCAAGTTACGGGTGTGTCAGCGTAGCGAAGCTGTCAACGCAAACGGCCCGCCTCCCACTCGATCGAGTGAGAGGCGGGCCGTTTGTACGTAAACGAGGGGGCGTCTGTTCCGGACCGGAGCCGGGATCAGATGAGGCCGAGGGCGCGGACCGCCTCGCGCTCCTCCTCGAGCTCCTTGACGGAGGCGTCGATCCGGGCGCGGGAGAACTCGTTGATCTCCAGACCCTGGACGATCTCGTACGCGCCGTCCTTCGTGGTGACCGGGAAGGACGAGATCAGGCCCTCGGGCACACCGTACGAGCCGTCGGACGGGATGCCCATGGACACCCAGTCGCCGGCCGCGGTGCCGTTGACCCAGGAGTACACGTGGTCGAGCGCGGCGTTCGCGGCGGAGGCGGCCGACGAGGCGCCACGGGCCTCGATGATCGCGGCACCGCGCTTGGCGACGGTCGGGATGAAGTCCTCGGCCAGCCACTTCTCGTCGTTCACGACCTCGGCGGCGCTCTTGCCGGCGATCTCCGCGTGGAAGATGTCCGGGTACTGGGTGGCCGAGTGGTTGCCCCAGATCGTCAGCTTCTTGATGTCGGTGACCGGGGCGCCGGTCTTCTTCGACAGCTGCGACAGGGCGCGGTTGTGGTCCAGGCGGGTCATCGCGGTGAAGCGCTCGGCCGGCACGTCCGGGGCGGCGGCCTGGGCGATCAGGGCGTTGGTGTTGGCCGGGTTGCCGACCACGAGGACCTTGATGTCGTCCGCGGCGTGGGCGTTGATGGCCTGGCCCTGCGGCTTGAAGATGCCGCCGTTGGCCTGGAGCAGGTCACCGCGCTCCATGCCCTTGGTGCGCGGGCGGGCGCCGACGAGGAGGGCCACGTTCGCGCCGTCGAAGGCGACGTTCGGGTCGTCGGTGATGTCGATGCCCTGCAACAGCGGGAAGGCGCAGTCGTCCAGCTCCATCGCGGTGCCCTCGGCGGCGCCCAGCGCCGGGGTGATCTCCAGCAGGCGGAGCTTGACCGGAACGTCCGGGCCGAGCAGGTGGCCCGAGGCGATACGGAACAGCAGCGCGTAGCCGATCTGTCCGGCGGCGCCGGTGACGGTGACGTTCACGGGAGTGCGGGTCATGACGTTCATCTCCAGGCAGGCTCTGGTCCGACGGTCCCGCTTCATCCGCTGACGGGCTCCGCCCGCGGGCCGATGACGGGGCCCCGCACAATCTATCCGAACGCTTCTTGATCAAGCGGCACAGCCCGTGTGTGACCCGTCACCCGGCTCACCCCGCGTCCCCCGTGCAGCCCTTCCGCCCGTCCGCGAGCTCGACGCAGGTCCGGATGCCGGCGGGGCTTTCGACCGCCTCCATCGGCGTGTACCCCTCCCCCGACCTGTCCACGGTGATCTGCCGCACCCGGCCCGCGCCCGCCTCCAGCCGCACCACGGATCCCGTCGCCGCGTCGGTGACGCGGCCCCAGACGGCGCCGCAGAGCTTGCTGAAGCGGACCTCGACGTAGGCGCCGCCGAGGAAGAGGTCGTCGGTGGTTTCGGCGTTCTCGCCGCCGCAGCCGCTGTTCTCGGGGTCCTTCCCGGTGCAGCCGCTGCCCTGGCAGGTGATGCCCGCGGGGAGGGTCCGGCTGGGGCTGACCGAGGGCGAGGGAGTCGCCTCGTCACGGCTGCCCTCGTCGCCGTCCCCGCCGACGAGCCCGACGCCGTAGACGATGCCGGCGCCGAGCGCGAGTACGGCGGCGAGCACGGCGGTGAAGCCGACGGCGCGCCGCAGTCTGGGCCGGCGGCCTTTGGCCCCGTTCCCGTTCTCGCCCTCGCCGTCGCCCGTCGAGGCGGGTGCTTCGGGCGCGCCGGGCCCCTCCGGCGGGCCGGGCTGCGCGGGTACGACGGGAGGCGCGGGCGCCGCGGTCGGTCCGTCCGGTCCGGCGGCCCGGTCGGGCTCGGTGGCGTCGGGCGGGACCACCGCCCGGTCCGGCTCGGTCACACTCGGCGGTACGGCGGCCCGCAGCGGCTTGGCCAGGTTCGCCCGCCCACCGGCCGGTTCCGGCGCGGCGGACACGCCCGGCGCCGGCTCGGCCTCCCAGGGGGACGCGGACCGCTCCGCGTCCGGAACCGGCCCCGGGTCCTGGGTCACGACGTCGGCCACCGTCACGACAGCCGGAACCGGCACGGGCACCGAGTCCTCGGGCTCCGCGTCTGCCGGCTCCACGTCCTCGGGCTCCATGCCCGCAGGCTCCACGTCCTCGGGCTCCACGTCCTCGGGCTCCACGTCCTCGGGCTCCACGTCCTCCGGCTCCACGCCCGCAGGCTCCACGTCCTCCGGCCCCGCGTAGACCGGCGCCCCACCGTCCGCGGCCGCGTCGGCCGGCTCCGCGTCCGACGGCGGTACGACCTCCGGCGGCGCGTCATCCCGTACCGCGTCCGAGGCAGGTGCGTCGGGCCCCGCCCCGTCCTCCGCCACCCCGTCCGAAGCCCCGGGAGCGTCCGCCCCGCCGCGCCCGAACAGCGGGAACCGCCGCCGGTGCGGCGACAGGTCCGGCGGCGGGCCGAACTCGCCGAGCGACGCGCGGGCCTCGGCGGCGGGCGGCGCCGGGTCGGGACGCCGCTCCGCGCGGCTCCACGCCCGCTCCGCCAGCTCCCACATCGCCACGAGATGCCCGGGCTCCGCGCCCGTGACCTCGGCCAGTGCCTCGACGGCGCCCTGCGGCGGGAGCAGCCGGCCGCCCAGGTACCTCTCCCAGGAGGACCTGCCGTACCCGGTCCGGTCGGCGACGGTGTCCACGGGCAGCCGGCTGCGCTCCACGACCCGCCGCAGCTGTTCGGTGAACTCCCGCACCTGCGGATCGAGTTCGTCCGGCAGCTCCTGCCAGCGAGTCATCTTCCTCCCCAACTCCCGGTGTCGTTCGTGTCCGTAGAGACGGCCGGTCCCAGGATGACAGTTCCCGCGGCACCGACGAAGGGGCCGGACAGCACCTGCCGCCGCGGGCGGCCGGTCATCCTCCCGGGGCCACCAGCCCCGTCTCGTACGCGAGCACGACCGCCTGCGCCCGGCTGCCCAGACCGAGCTTCGCCATCGTCCGGTTCAGATGCGTCTTCACCGTCGCCTCGGAGATGAACAGCCGCTCCGCGATCTCCACGTTCGACATCCCCCGCGCGGTCAGCCGCAGTACCTCCGTCTCACGCGCCGTGAGCTGCTCCAGCTCCGCGGGTGCGGACGCCACCTCGGGCACGGCCGCCCGTGTGAACGCCTCCACCAGCCGCCGCGTCACGCTCGGCGCGAAGAGCGTGTCCCCGCCGGCGACGGCCGCGACGGCGGCCAGCAGCCGCTCCGGGCCGGTGTCCTTCAGCAGGAAGCCCGACGCGCCGGCGCGCAGCGCCCGGTACACGTACTCGTCGAGGTCGAAGGTGGTCAGCACCAACACCCGGGGTCCCGGGGAGGGATCCCCGCCGTCCGCGAGGATCCGCTCCATCGCCTCGATGCCGTTCATCCCCGGCATGCGGATGTCCATGAGGATGACGTCCGGCCGGCAGCGGGCCGCCTCCGCGACCGCCTCCGCGCCGTCCGCCGCCTCGCCCACGACCTCGATGCCGTCGGCCGCCCGCAGCAGCCCGACGATGCCGGCGCGCACCAGGAACTGGTCGTCGACCACGAGCACCCTGGTCGCCATCGGCAGCGGCTGTCCCCTCAGTCGCCGGCATCCTCCCGCCCCGCCGCAGCGGAGGTCGGCAGCGTGAGCCGGACCTCGAAGCCCCCTTCGGGGCGTGGGCCGGTCAACACGGCACCGCCGTAGAGCTTGGCGCGTTCGCGCATGCCGATCAAGCCGTGCCCCGCCCCCTCCGCAACTCTGGCCGGATCCACGCGCTTTCCGTCGTCGGTGACGGTCACCCGGAGGCTGTGCGGCCGGTACGTGAGGCGCACCTCGGCGTGCGCGGGCCGCGCGTGCTTGAGCACGTTCGTCAGCGCCTCCTGCGCCACGCGGTACGCGCACAGCTCCACACCCGGCGCCAGCGGGCGTACCTCCCCCTCCACGACCAGTTCGACGGGCACGCCGCCGGCGCGCACCCGCTCGGCCATCTCCGCCAGCCCGCCGAGCCCGGGCATCGGGGCGTACGACTCGGGGTCCGCGGCCGAGTCCCGCAGCAGGGTGAGCATCCGCCGCATCTCTTCCAGCGCCTCGCTGGAGGTGTCGGCGATGGTGCCGAGCGCCCGCTGGGCGGTGGCCGGATCGCTGTGGAACACATAGCGGGCGAGGCCCGACTGCACGGAGATCACGGACATGTGGTGGGCGATCACGTCGTGCAGCTCGCGCGCGATCCGGGCCTGCTCCTCGGCGACCGCGCGGCGCGCCTTCTCGTCCCGCTCGGCCCGCAGCTGCCGGGTGAGTTCGGCGAGCCGCTCGCCGCGCCGCTCCGACTGGCGCGCGGCCTGCCCGAAGCGGACCAGGATCGCGGGGAAGACGACGGCCATGGCCACGGCGGCCGGCACCGAGCCGTCCGGGGCGACGATCCCCGCGTACACCCAGACCGCGCCGAGCCCCACCGCCGCGGCCACGGCGATCCGCAGCGGGCGGGCGGCGGCGACGGTGTAGAGGGCCATCAGCGAGGCGAGGCTGTTGACGGCGGGCCAGTAGCCGAGGGCGGTGTACACCGTCCAGACGCCGTAGACGCCGACGGCCACCGCGACCGGTGCGCGCCGCCGGGCGATGAGCGCGAGGTTGATGACGCAGGTCAGCGCGTAACCGGACGTGTCCAGCCGCGGATAGCCCTCGCGGGTGTCCTGCTGCCCGAGGAGCAGCGCGCACGCCAGGTAGGCGAGCGCGATACCGGTGTCCACCGTCAGGGGACGCCGGAGCCGGGTTGTCCGCAGGGGCCGCATCGGCGCAGCGTATCGACGGTGTCGCGGCGGCCGCGTCAAACCGTCGCCGTACCGCGGAAGTTGCAGGGAACCGCCGGCGTACCGCGGCTTTCACGCCCGATCTCCAACCGCCACGGGACGCGGCGCCCGCCCCCGTCCGCCTAGTTTCTGAGGCAGTACGAGGGCGGCTCCGGGGGATGTCTCGGGGGAGACAGGCCGCCCGCACGGAGCCGCGGGCCCTACGGGGGTCCCAACGGGGGACACGGGCCCGCGGCCCCGGAAAAGGGACGATCATGTCTGTGCGGGTGAAGGGCACGGTCGGCTACAAGACCGCCCGGTACCGGTCCGCCTCGGCCCGCGGCTGACGCGGCACCCCTCGGACGCAGGCGGTGGCCCGCCCCCCTTCGCACCGGGGGCGGGCCATCGCCGCGTCCTGGACCCAGGCCGTCAGACCGTGGAGTGCAGGATCTCCTTCACGAACGGGATCTCCAGCCACGGATTGGGCTGCGCCGACAGCGCCAGCAGCGCGATCCCGAGACCCATCACCCCGTACGTCACGACGTCCGTGAAGCGCGAGCGCACCGCGAGCATCCCCACGCGCGGCAGCGTCCAGCGCAGCACCCCGCCCAGCAGCAGCGCGCAGGCGACGAGCAGGCAGCCGACGCGGAAGGCGTCCGCGGCCACCACCACGAGGCCCACCGCGGCGATGCCGAGGACCAGCAGTATCGGCCACTGCCGCGCCGGGGCCGGGGCGTCGCCCGGGGCGGTGCGGCCGCCGCCCTGCGGACGGGCGGTGTCGACCGTGACGTCGGGCCGGCGCCGGCTCCTGGCCTTGGGTTCGTGCGCCTCGCCCGCGCTGCTCACCGGGCCGCCCTCTCGGCTGCCTCCACCACGTTCGCGACCAGCATCGCGCGGGTCATGGGGCCGACCCCGCCCGGGTTGGGCGACAGCCAGCCCGCCACCTCGGCCACGCCGGGGTGCACATCGCCGTGGATCTTGCCGTGCTCGTCGCGCGAGACGCCGACGTCGAGGACCGCGGCGCCGGGCTTGACGTCCTCCGGCTTGATCAGGTGCGGTACGCCCGCGGCGGCCACGATGATGTCGGCCTGGCGCAGCTGCGCGGAGAGGTCGCGGGTGCCGGTGTGGCACTGCGTCACGGTGGCGTTCTCGGATTTGCGGGTGAGCAGCAGCGGGATGGAGCGCCCGATGGTCACCCCGCGCCCGACGACGACCACGTGCGCCCCGTTGATCTCCACCTCGTACTGCCGCAGCAGCCGGATGACGCCCCACGGGGTGCACGGCAGCGGGGCGGGCTCGTTGAGCACGAGGCGCCCCAGGTTCATCGGGTGCAGGCCGTCGGCGTCCTTCTCCGGGTCGATCAGCTCCAGGACGCGGTTCTCGTCGATGTGCTTCGGCAGCGGCAGCTGGACGATGTACCCGGTGCAGGCCGGGTCCTCGTTCAGCTCGCGCACGACCGCCTCGATCTGCTCCTGGGTGGCGGTGGCGGGCAGTTCACGCTGGATGGAGGCGATGCCGATCTCCGCGCAGTCCCGGTGCTTGCCAGCCACGTACTTGTGGCTGGCCACGTCGTCGCCGACGAGCACGGTGCCGAGGCCGGGCGTGATGCCGCGGGCCTTCAGCGCCTGGACGCGGGTGGCGAGCTCGGACTTGATCGCGGCCGCGGTGGCCTTGCCGTCGAGAATCTGGGCGCTCATACCCCCATCCTCCCGGATGCCACGCCCCGGACACCAATCGGGTGCGGTTTCAGATCGTCACGTTCCGGGGCATTCCGTTACTGAGAACCTCAGCGGCTCTCAGCGTTCCGGGCGTTTCTGCCGGGAAGGTCCGTCGCATCACCAGAGCGTGAGGGCTTCGGCTTGGGGACGGTCTCTCGCTTCCGTCTGCCGCTGGTGCGGCAGGCTTGCGCCACCTGCCCGCCCCGCCAGCGCCATGGGGCGCGGGCGGGTGGTGCGGGTCTTGCGGTCGGCTCCACGAGGCTTCGACACCGCTGGGGCGGTGTCCTGGTCTCCGGCCACTCCGGTACCAGTTGCTGCGGCTGCCGCGAGGGCGGCGAGGTTGAGTGCGGCATTGTCGTCCCGGTCGATGACCAGGCCACAGGCGTCGCAGGTGTAGGTCCGGATGTGCAGCGGCAGCTTGGCTTTCACCGCGCCGCAGCCGGAGCAGGTCTTGGAGGAGGGATACCAGCGGTCCGCGACCACGAGGCGGGTGGCGTGGCGCCGGCGGGTCTTGTAGGTGAGCTGGCGGCGGATCTCGCCGAAGGAGACGTCCGCGATGCGCCGGGCCAGGCGCCGGTTCTTCAGCATGCCGGCGACGTTCAGGTCCTCGACCACGATCGTGCCGTACTCGGCGGCAACAGCGGTGGTGAGTTTGTGCAGAGCATCGGTGCGGAGGTTCGCGACCCGGTGGTGCACCCGGCCCAGGGCGGCGTTGGCCTTCTCCCACCGCTTCGACGGCTTCGCCCCAGTACGCGGGTCCGGGCCGCGGCGGCGGGAGGCCACGCGGGAGGCGCGGCGCAGCCGCCCCAGCGCGGTCTCGTAGTGCCGGGGGTTGGCCACGGTGCGAATCTCGCCCGTGCTGTCGGCCAGTGTCGCGAGGGTCTTCACTCCGAGGTCGATCCCGACCGCGACGTCCGGGCGCGTCACGCGCTCGATGTCCCGCTTCACCTCGACCTGGAAGGACACGAACCAGCGTCCGCGCTCGTGCCGCACCGTCGCGGACAGGACCCGGGCGGTCCCGGCCTGCATGCGGGCGAGGAGCTTGGCGGTGGGTTCGTGGGTGCGGATCGTGCCCAGCCTCGGCAGCGTCACATGCCGGCCATCGGTGTCCACGCGGATCGTGCCGGTGGTGAACCGGCAGGCCAGGCGGGCGTTGCGCTTCGACTTGAACCGCGGCGCACCCACCCGGGCACCCTTGCGCTTGCCCCGCTTGGACTTGGCGTAGTTTTCGAACGCGGCCGACGCGTTCGCCAGCCCCGTGTTGTACGCCTCCTTGGAGTTCTCCCCCCACCAGGCAGCGAAACGCGGGTCGGTGCGCTTGGCCTCGTTGAACGCCTTCCGCAGCGACAGCAGCGACCACGACCGCCACTCCGTCAGCCCGCCCCGGCAACGCCGTAGGACTCCTCCGCGCTGCGCTGCAACCACGACGCGCACACCCAGCCCACCGCCCAGTTGTACGCCGCACGCGCCGCACCGCAATGCGAGCGCAACGCCCGCTCCTGGACGCCGTTCGGATCGAGCGCGAACCGGTACGCCTGCACCACGAACCCGGACCGCGGCCGGAACACCTTCACCCCCTCTGCACCCCCCTCGCCCCAACGCCGCCGTCGAACAACCCAACGAGCACCACACGAAGAAGTCACACAAACACCACAACGGCAACCGCCCAGGGCACCACCACCCTCATCAACGCGACAGACACCAATGAACAGAAGACTCCCTGACACACCACGCACCAGCGGGCAACCCTCCGAAGAAGGAACTGTCCGATGCTGAGGGCAGGCGACACGGGGTGGACAGCCCTGTGCCCACCGACCAGAGTGGATCGCCAGCGGTACCCCACCACCCATCGAGGAACCTCACCGTGAACCAGCCCCTTCCCGACAACCCCTATTCGGGCAGCCCGAAGCAGGACCAGCCCCCGGGTGTGCCGCAGCAGCCGTCGCCGTACGACAGCCCGCCGCCCCTCCCCGGCTATCCGCAGCCCCAGCCCGGGTACGGCTACCCGCAGCCGGGCGCGCCCTACGGCGGCTATCCGACGCCGGTGTTCACCATGCCGGGGACGCTCAAGGCCGCCCGGGTGTTCCTCTACGTGATAGCCGGCGTGCAGACAATCTGGTCGTTCATCGCCGTCGCGTTCATCCTGCCGAAGCTCGACGAGAACCTGCGCGACGCCTCCGGCGCCTCCGACGACGAGATCGAGATGATGGCGGACATCGGCCAGGGCGCACTGGTCGGCCTCGTCGTCGTCACGATGATCTGCGTGGCGCTCGGCATCGTGCTGGCGCTGCGCTACTCCAACGGCGGCAACGCGGTGCGCGTGTGCACCATCGTCTACGGCTCGTTCGGCATCCTCGGCGGACTGGTCACCTCGATGATCGGGCTGATCACGACGGTCCTGTCGATCCTGCTCATCGTCTTCGCCGCACAGCGCAGCGCGTCCGACTGGTTCAACCGGCCACGGGCCGGGCAGCCGGGCTATCCCGCGTACTGAGCGAGGCGGCCCCGGGTCACGCGGTGACCCGGGCCCGCCCCTGTCCGGCCGCGGCTCGGCGGCTCGGTGGAATCAGTGGAAGAAGTGCCGCGTCCCCGTGAAGTACATGGTCACGCCCGCCTTCTTCGCCGCCTCGACGACCTGCTCGTCGCGGATCGAACCGCCGGGCTGCACCACGGCCTTGACCCCGGCCGCCAGCAGCACCTCGAGCCCGTCGGGGAACGGGAAGAACGCGTCGGACGCGGCGTACGAGCCGGCCGCCCGCTCCTCGCCCGCCCGGCTCACGGCGAGCTTCGCCGAGTCGACCCGGTTGACCTGGCCCATGCCGACGCCGACGGAGGCGCCGTCCTTCGCCAGCAGGATCGCGTTGGACTTCACGGCCCGGCACGCCTTCCACGCGAAGGCGAGGTCCGCCAGCTCCTTGGCATCCAGCGCGTCGCCCGTGGCCAGCGTCCAGTGCGCCGGGTCGTCGCCCTCAGCCTGGAAGAGGTCGCGGTCCTGAACCAGGAGGCCGCCGTCGATGGGGCGGAACTCCTTGGTGTGGCAGGGGGCGTCCGGGCGCAGCAGCACCCGGAGGTTCTTCTTCTTGGTGAGGGCCTCCAGCGCCCCCTCCTCGAAGCCCGGGGCCACGATGACCTCGGTGAAGATCTCGGCGACCTGCTCCGCCATCTCCTTCGACACCGGCCGGTTCGTCGCGATCACGCCGCCGAACGCGGACAGCGAGTCGCAGGCGTGCGCCTTGCGGTGGGCCTCGGCGATGTCGGAGCCGACGGCGATCCCGCACGGGTTGGCGTGCTTGATGATCGCCACACACGGCTCGTCGTGGTCGTACGCGGCCCGCCGGGCGGCCTCGGTGTCGACGTAGTTGTTGTACGACATCTCCTTGCCGTGCAGCTGCTCGGCGCCCGGCAGGCCGAGTCCGCTGCCGTCGGAGTACAGGGCCGCGGACTGGTGCGGGTTCTCGCCGTAGCGCAGCGACGCCTGGCGGGTGAAGGTGGCGCCGTAGAAGTCCTGCGGGGCGTCGTCCTCGGCCTTGGCGTAGCTGGAGGCGAACCAGTTGGCGACCGCCACGTCGTACGAGGCGGTGTGCTGGAACGCCTCGGCGGCCAGCTGCTTGCGCTGGTCGAGGGAGAAGCCGCCGGCCGCGGCGGCCGCCAGCACGTCCGCGTACCGGGCAGGGTTGACCACGACCGCGACCGACGGGTGGTTCTTGGCGGCGGCGCGCACCATCGACGGACCGCCGATGTCGATCTGCTCGACGCACTCGTCCGGCGAGGCGCCCGAGGCGACGGTGGCCTCGAAGGGGTAGAGGTTGACGACGACGAGCTCGAACGGCTCGACGTTCAGGTCCGCCAGCTGCTTGCGGTGGTCCTCCAGCCGCAGGTCGGCGAGGATCCCGGCGTGCACGCGCGGGTGCAGGGTCTTGACCCGGCCGTCCAGGCACTCGGGGAAGCCGGTGACCTCCTCGACCTTGGTGACGGGCACACCGGCCGCGGCGATCTTCGCGGCGGTGGAGCCGGTGGAGACGATGGCCACCCCGGCCTCGTGCAGGCCGCGGGCCAGCTCCTCCAGGCCGGTCTTGTCGTACACGCTGATCAGCGCGCGGCGGATGGGGCGCTTGGAACCTTCGGCGGTCACGGGGTCAGAACCTTTCGTCCCTCGATGCGGTAGCCGTCCCGGGCCAGCCGGCCCACGACGTCGACGAGCAGCCGTCGCTCGACTTCCTTGATGCGCTCGTGGAGCGCGTCCTCGGTGTCCTCGGGCCGGACCTCGACCACGCTCTGCGCGATGATCGGGCCGGAGTCGACGCCGTCGTCGACGAAGTGGACGGTGCACCCGGTGACCTTCACGCCGTACGCGAGCGCGTCGCGGACGCCGTGGGCCCCGGGGAAGCTGGGCAGCAGGGCGGGGTGGGTGTTGACGAGCCGGCCGCCGAAGCGGGCCAGGAACTCCTTGCCCACGATCTTCATGAAGCCCGCGGAGACCACGAGGTCGGGCTCGTACGCGGCGACCGCCTCGGCCAGCGCCCGGTCCCAGTCCTCGCGGCTGTCGTGGTCCTTGACCCGTACGACGAAGGTGGGCAGCGCCGCGCGCTCGGCCCGCTCCAGGCCCGCGATGCCGGTGCGGTCCGCGCCGACGGCGACGACGCGGGCGCCGTAGCCGTCGGGGTCGGCGGCGATGGCGTCGAGCAGCGCCTGGAGGTTCGTACCAGAGCCCGAGACGAGGACGACGAGCCGGGCCGGTCCGGCTGAACCGGAGGTCGGGCGGGGCACGTACTGCTGCTGGGAGGCCACGGCGGAACTTTCTGCGGGACCGGGGGGTTGTCGGGTCGTACGAAGGGGGACGGCCATGGCTTCCATGTGTCCCTACAAACGAGCGACCGCCTGCAACGATACCTGCCGGGCGCAGCCCCTCCGTCCGGCGCGGGGGAGGCGGTCCTCACACCGGCTCCCCGGTCCGCCCGGGCCAGGGGGCACACGGGACGACTGACGCTATCCGGGGTAGCGTCAGGACAACGGACTTCGGACTCGGAGAGAAGACGCCCGCCACATGCAGCCTCAGCCTTATCCGCACCCGCAGAGCAGCTCGTTCCCGACCGCACGCCCGGTGCGGGCCGGCGCGCGGCTGTACCGCGAGCCCTCGGACCAGCCGCCTGCGACGGGATCCGGCTCGGACACGGCTTCGGGCGACGGACAGCAGGACGCGGGAACTCCGCCCGCTCCGACGTCCACCCACCCCGGGACGCCGGGACAGGAGCCGGGCGACCAGCCGTCGGCCTGGGGCAGCCAGTGGTCGCGGCGTCAGCCGCCGCGGCGCCAGGGAGGCTGGGGCGGCCGCCCCGGCAACGACCACGGCGGCGGCCCGTGGGGCGAGGGCCCGCAGGGCGGCGGCCCGTCCGGCCAGGCGCCGTGGGGCGCCGGCCCGCAGAGCGGCGGGTCGGGCCAGTCGCCCTGGGCCGGCCCGGAGCAGGGCGGCGAACCGAGCGACCGCCGGCCGGACCCCAACCAGGGCGGACCCGGACCCTCCGGCCAGGGTCCCTGGGGCGGGCCGCCGGAGCAGGGCCCGTGGGGCGGCGGCGGTGACCGGCGGCCGGACGCCGGCGGGCCGGGCGGACCCGGCGGGCTGCGCTGGGACCCGACCGACCCGAACCAGCGGCGTGCCCGCTATGCGCTGCTGGCCGGGGTGTGGGCGTTCTTCTTCGCCATCCTCACGTTCTGGCAGCTGGCCCTGCTGCTCGGCGCGCTGTCCGTGTACTGGGGCATCTCCTCCCTGCGCAACAAGGCCCCCCGTCCGGAGGGCGCCCCCGTCCCGGCGGGTTCGACGGCGTCGGGTTCCGCGCAGCGGCAGCCGGCCGTGGACGCGTTCGGCCGCCCCGTGCAGTCCGACGCGGCCAGGCCGCAGACGACGGCGGCGGTGGTCGGGATCGTCGCGGGCGGGCTGGCGCTGGCGATCGTGGCCGCGCTCTTCACGCTGCAGATGGTCTACCGCGACTACTTCACCTGCGTGGACGACGCCCTCACCCAGGCGTCGCGCGAGGCGTGCGCACCGCTGCTGCCGGAGCCGCTGCACCCGGTGTTCGGCGTGGACGAGAAGGACGGCTCCTAGGGCCTGGCCGCGGTCAGTCGTCGTCCTCCAGATCGCGCATGAGCTCCGAGCGGGGCTCCCAGAGCGCCCACCTGTCCTGTACGGACCAGGTCCACGCCCCGGGGACGGGCTCCGCGCCGTGCATCCGCCAGCCGCGGACGATGAGGGCGGTGGGCACTCCGAGGAGCAGCGTCCACGCCAGCGCGGCCCCGCCGGCCTGCCACCACACCGGCCCGAACTCGGCCAGCGTGCGCCGGCCCATCGGCCCGCCCGCCAGCCAGGCGAGCGCCGCCAGCGCCACGCCGGTGCCGGCCGCCGCCAGCGCGGCGGACCCGGCGGTGGCCCGCCAGCTCCAGCTCAGCTCGCGGCCGGCACGTACGGGCACCGCGTACCGCGCAGTCAGCCAGCCGAGCGTCAGCCCTGCCGCCACGGGCAGCACCCCCACCGCCCAGGTCAGCGGTGACCCCGGGCCCGCCGGCGGGACGGCGGCCAGCAGCGGGAAGAACGGCAGCGGCGGATAGCCGGCCACACCCAGCGGGCCGACGACGCTGCCGACACCGACGCTGAACCCGGGCCCGAGCCCGTACGACGCTCCCCACACGGCGGCGTTCGGCAGCAGCGCGACGGCCAGCAGCAGGACCGCGAGGCGGCCGGACACGGCGGAGGTGAGCTGCAGGAACGAGTCCTGCGCCGAGGCCGCGTGCGCGAGCAGCGACCCCATCGCGAGCAGCAGCCCGCCGCCCAGCAGCACCGCGAGGCAGGCCCCGCCGGCCTTCAGCGAGCCCTCCGCCCACAGCGGCGGCGGCTGCGCCACGGCCGGCCCCCGGGGCAGCAGCGCGGCCGGCGTACCGGCCGCCGCCCACACCCCGGCCGCGACGGACAGGCCGACGGTGAGGGGCACGTGCACCAGCGCACTGACCAGGGACACCTTCAGCGTCCCGCCGCCCGCCGCGGCGTAGGCGGTCGCCGCGGCGGCCATGATCAGGTACCCGCCCGCGATCCACCCCCCGGTGGCCGGCGCCGCCGTGCCGCCGCGCAGCGCGGTGCCGCCGGGCGCGAGCAGGTCGCGGGTCGACCGGAAGAGCAGGTACACGGGCATCGCCGTCAGCAGCAGCGGCGTCAGCCCCACGGGCGCGGGCAGCCCGCCGCGCGCGTCGGTCCGCACCAGGTCGGCCCCGTGGGCCAGCAGCCACAGGTCCGCCACGACCTGCAGGGCCCCGGCGGGCCCCCGGTCGGGATAGGGCGAGGTGATCCACAGCATCAGCACCAGTACGGCGAGGAACCCCAGCCCCAGCCCGGCCGCGACGGCCCCCGCGGCCAGGGCCGCACCCGGCGCGACCGGGCTCCGCAGGGACGGCACGGCGGCGCCCCCGGACAACCAGGGGCCGCGATCGGTCAATTGACTCACGGCCCACATACTCCCAGAAACACCCGTTTCGCCCGTGCAGCAGGCGAATGCCGGAAGTGTTGCAGAAGATCAGCTTATGCGCGTTTTCATATCCACCCCGGCCCCCACCCACTCCGAGTGGAGGCACATATGACCTCGCGAGACCCGGCCACACCCCCGGAGGCACCCACCACCCCCTCATCCCCCCGGGGGCGAAGCCCCCACAGCACAACGGCCCAGAAGAAGAAGCCCCAGCCGAGAAAAGCCCAGGCGAAGAAGGCCCAGCCGAAAAAGGCCCAGGCAAAACAGACTCAGCCGAGGAAGGCCCCGGCGAAGAAGGCCCAGCCGAAGGCACCCGTAGCCACGACCGCCGAGCAGACGCCACCCCAGCCCGGCCGGCGCCTGAGGCCGAGGCGCGAAGCGCCGACACAGCCCGGCCGGCGTTTGAGGCCAGAGGCGCAAAGCGCCGATTCGGGGGCCCGGGGGCGAAGCCCCCGCAGCGCAACCGCACCGGAAGAGGCAAACCCGGCGACAGCCGCCGAGGCATACGACCGCCTCTACGCCGAAACCGCCCCCGACCTCACCCGCACCACCTACCTCCTCACCGGCAACCACGCCCTAGCCCGCGAGTCCGTGGAACACGCCTTCCACACCGCATGGGAAAACTGGCCCGAGGTGGCGAAGGACCACGACCCGAAGGGCTGGCTCCGCGCCGCGGCCCACGAGTACGCCCTCTCCCCCTGGCACCGCCTCCGCCCCCGCGGCAGAGGCCGCCCCGACCACACCCCGCCCCAGGGCGACGAACAGGACCGCGCCCTGTTCCACGCCCTGCTGGCACTCCCACCGGCGTACCGCCGCGCGGTGATGGTCTACGACGGCGCCGGCCTCGACCTCCCGGAGGCCGCCGCCGAACTGGAGGCGTCCACCCCCGCGGCCGCCGGCCGCATCACCCACGCCCGCGAGGCCCTCGCGACCGCCGTACCGGAGCTCCACGACCTGGACCCGACCCGCCAGGGCGAGCTGCTGCACGAACGCCTGCGCCGGCTCTCGGCCGCCCAGATCACCCGCGTACTCCCACCCGGCGCGGCCCGCCACCGCAGCGAGAAGCGCACGTCCTCCCGCACCAGACGCGCCGCGACGCTGACCGCGGCGATCGCCATCGGCGTAGTGATCACCACCCTGACGGAACGCGACTACACGATCGACCGCACCCTCGAACACCCCCCGTGGGAGCAGCGGCAGACCGCCCCGGTGCAGCCGTCGTCCTGACCGGACACCAACGAGGAACGCGAAGGGCGCCGCCCCCCGAAGGGAAGCGGCGCCCAGAGCAACGCGCGGAAGGGGCGTCAGCCGCCGAGCACCTCGCGGGCGAGGCGGGCCGTCTCGGACGGCGTCTTGCCGACCTTCACGCCCGCGGCCTCGAGGGCCTCCTTCTTCGCCTGCGCGGTGCCGGACGAACCGGACACGATCGCACCGGCGTGGCCCATCGTCTTGCCCTCGGGGGCGGTGAAGCCCGCGACGTAGCCGACGACCGGCTTGGTGACGTTGGCCTTGATGAAATCCGCGGCCCGCTCCTCGGCGTCGCCGCCGATCTCACCGATCATCACGATGAGGTCGGTGTCCGGGTCCTCCTGGAACGCGGCCAGCGCGTCGATGTGCGTGGTGCCGATGACCGGGTCGCCACCGATGCCGACGGCGGACGAGAAGCCGATGTCGCGCAGCTCGTACATCATCTGGTACGTCAGCGTGCCGGACTTCGACACCAGGCCGATGCGGCCCGGCTTGGTGATGTCGCCCGGGATGATGCCGGCGTTGGACTGGCCGGGGGTGATCAGGCCGGGGCAGTTCGGACCGATGATGCGGGTCTTGTCGCCCTTCGACACGGCGTACGCGTAGAACGCGGCGGTGTCGTGGACGGCGATGCCCTCGGTGATCACCACGGCGAGCGGGATCTCGGCGTCGATCGCCTCGACGACCGCGGCCTTGGCGAAGGCCGGCGGGACGAAGAGCACGGACACGTTGGCGCCGGTCTTCTCCATGGCCTCCTTGACGGAGCCGAAGACGGGGATCTCGGTGCCGTCGATGTCGACGGAGGTGCCCGCCTTGCGCGGGTTCACGCCGCCGACGATGTTGGTGCCGTCACCCAGCATCAGCCGGGTGTGCTTCATGCCGGTGGCACCGGTCATCCCCTGGACGATGACCTTGCTGTCCTTGTTGAGGAAGATAGCCATTGGTGTGCGGGTCCCTTACTTCGCAGCCGCGAGCTCGGCGGCCTTGTCGGCCGCACCGTCCATGGTGTCCACGCGCTGGACCAGCGGGTGGTTGGCGTCGGACAGGATCCTGCGACCCAGCTCCGCGTTGTTGCCGTCCAGGCGCACGACCAGCGGCTTGGTGACGTCCTCGCCGCGCGAGTGCAGCAGCTCGAGGGCCTGCACGATGCCGTTGGCGACCTCGTCGCAGGCGGTGATGCCGCCGAAGACGTTGACGAAGACGGACTTGACGTCCGGGTCGCCGAGGATGATCTCGAGGCCGTTGGCCATCACCTCGGCGGAGGCGCCGCCGCCGATGTCGAGGAAGTTGGCGGGCTTCACGCCGCCGTGGTTCTCACCGGCGTACGCGACGACGTCGAGGGTCGACATGACCAGACCCGCGCCGTTGCCGATGATGCCGACCTCGCCGTCGAGCTTGACGTAGTTGAGGTTCTTGGCCTTGGCGGCGGCCTCGAGGGGGTCGGCCGCGGCCTTGTCCTCGAGCGCCGCGTGCTCCGGCTGGCGGAAGTCCGCGTTCTCGTCGAGGGAGACCTTGCCGTCGAGGGCCAGGACGTCGCCGGAGGCGATCTTCGCGAGCGGGTTGACCTCGACGAGGAGGGCGTCCTCGGCGATGAAGGTCTTCCACAGCGTCTGCAGGACGTCGGCGACCTTGTCGGCGACCTCGGCCGGGAACTTCGCGGCCTCGACGATCTCGCGCGCCTTCTCGGGGGTCACACCGTCGTTGGCGTCCACGGGGATCTTGGCGACCGCCTCGGGGCGCTTGTCCGCCACCTCCTCGATGTCCATGCCGCCCTCGACGGAGGCGATGCACAGGAAGGTGCGGTTGGTGCGGTCGAGGAGGTACGAGACGTAGTACTCCTCCGCGATCTCCGGAGCCAGCTCGGCGATCATCACCTTGTGGACCGTGTGGCCCTTGATGTCCATGCCGAGGATCTGGCCGGCCTTCTCGACGGCGTCGTCCGGGCTGTCGGCCAGCTTGACGCCGCCCGCCTTGCCCCGGCCGCCGACCTTGACCTGCGCCTTGACGACGGACTTGCCGCCGATGCGCTCGGTCGCCGATCGCGCCGCCTCAGGCGTGTCGATGACTTCACCGGCCAGAACCGGTACGCCATGCTTGGCGAAGAGGTCCCTCGCCTGGTACTCGAACAGATCCACGCGCGTCCGTCCCTTGTAATTCAGTCGTGTCGCGTTGTATGGCAGGGCCGCCTTGCAGATTAGCCCTCTCCCCCAGGGTCTCCTAAATTCCACGTCACAGCAGCGCGGTGAGAACGGTCACAGAATGCGAGGGCCCCGGACCCTGACCTGGTCCGGCCCGGTGCGGGCGATCTCCGGACAGGCATATGCCCGACGCTGTAGTTTCACGGGCCATGACAATGAGGATCGGCAGATGTGGTGTGGTCGCGCTGCTCCTGGGCGCAAGCCTCACCCTGGCCGCGTGCGACGGCTCGTCCTCCGGTGACGGAAAGAGGCCGGCTGCGGTGGCGGAGGCGTCCGCGTCACCCTCCGCGCCCAGGGACTTCGACGTCGAGCAGGCGCTGGCGTCAGCGAACAGCAATCCGTACTCGGCGGAGATCAAACGGGTCACCCGGTTCGACACCATCGGGCTCGCGGTGGTCGACGGCCGGCTCAACCTGCCCGGCAAGGCCACCGGCACCCTCACGGTTCGGATCTACGACTCTCCGATCAGCAAGGCGAGCCGCAGCCGGGTGGTGCTGACCCGCACCCACACCTACGTGAAGGTGGAGGAGGGGGAAAACGCCGGGGGCTGGAAGAAGGGGGGCCGTCAGACCGGATCCCCACTCCCGGACCTGCACGGTTACGCCGAACTACTGCTGGCACAGGGTCCTTCCGCCCGCAAGGGCATCGACGGCGCGGCGGACGGCGTACCCGCCCAGAAGCTCTCGGGCGAGATCCCCGTCGGCAAGCTCGAAAAGATCGACCCGAGCCTGTACAAGATGGCCCGGCAGATCGGCCTCGAATCCTTCGCCTGCGACGTCTGGGTGGATGACAAGGGCAGGGTGCTGAAACTCGTCCAGTGGGCCGGGCACAGCTCGGGCGGCAGCGTGACCGTCCAGACCGACCTGTCGGACCTGGACGACCCGGTGGAGGTGGAGCCGCCCACCGGCAACTGACCGCTCACCCTTCGGGTACCGGCAGCGGCCGCCGCTCGACGGCCGCTGCCATCACCTCCGGGAAGAGGTCGGGGGTGCACGCGAACGCGGGGGCGCCGAGGGTCGCGAGGGCCGTCGCGTTGTCGCGGTCGTATGCGGGGGCGCCCTCGTCGGAGAGGGCGAGCAGGGTCACGAACTCCACCCCGGACGCCTTCATCGCGGCCACGCGCCGCAGCATCTCGTCCCGGATCCCGCCCTCGTACAGATCGCTGATCAGCACCACCACCGTGTCCGCGGGCCGCGTGATCCGCTCCTGGCAGTACGCGAGCGCCCGGTTGATGTCCGTGCCGCCGCCGAGCTGCGTGCCGAACAGCACGTCGACCGGATCGCTGAGCTGGTCCGTCAGGTCCACCACCGCCGTGTCGAAGGCGACCAGCCGCGTCGTGACCGACCGCATCGACGCCAGCACCGCGCCGAACACGGAGGCGTACACGATCGAGGCCGCCATCGAGCCCGACTGGTCGATGGCGAGGACGATCTCCTTCTTCGCGGACCGGGACGCGCGGCCGTAGCCGACGAGGCGCTCCGGGACGACCGTGCCGTGCTCGGGGAGGTAGTGCTTCAGATTGGCGCGGATCGTACGGTCCCAGTCGATGTCCCGGTGCCTCGGGCGGTTCACCCGCGCCGAACGGTCGAGCGCGCCGCCGAGCACGGTCCGGGTCCGGGTCGACAGCCGCCGCTCCAGGTCCTCGACGACCTTGCGGACGACCGCGCGGGCGGTCTCCCGCGTCTCGTCGGGCATGGCCTTGCTGAGCGAGAGCAGCGTGCCGACGAGATGGACGTCGGGCTCGACGGCCTGCAGCATCTCCGGCTCCAGGAGCAGCGAGGAGAGCCCGAGCCGGTCGATGGCGTCGCGCTGCATGAGCTGGACGACGGAGCTGGGGAAGTACGTGCGGATGTCGCCGAGCCAGCGGGCGACGCGGGGCGCCGAGCCGCCGAGTCCGGCGCCCCGGGCGGCGCCTCCCGCCGGGGATCCGCCGGCACCGCCCGCGCCGTAGAGGGCGGTGAGCGTGCGGTCCATGCCGGCGTCGCGCCCGGCGAGGTCGTGCCCGGTGCCGTCGGCGTCGTCGCCGCCGAGGACGAGGCGCCAGCGGCGCAGGGTGTCGGTCATCGGTCCTCCTCGGAGTGGGCGGGCTCGGGGATGCCGGGGCCGGACCCGCCGCCCAGCAGCAGCCGGACCACGGGCAGCACCGCCGCCGCCCGTTCCGCGTCCAGTCCGGGGCCGAAGCCGGGCAGGCCGTCCGCCGGCTCCCCGGGGGCCCGTCCGCCCGGCCCACGGCGTACCAGCTCGCCGATCGCGCGCCGCGCACCCGGCTCGTACGCGGCGAAGGTCCGCCGCAGCAGCGGCAGTACGTCGGTGAACGCGTCCTCGCCGACCCCCGCCAGCCAGCCGTCCACCAGGGCCAGCAGGCGTTCGTCGTGGACCAGGAGCATGCCGCCCCCGGAGTCGCCGCCGAGGAACCCCTCGATCCACGCGGCGGCGTCGGCGGGCTCCACGCCGTGCGACAGGGCCAGGCCCATCAGCCGCTCGGCCTCCCCCTCGGCGAGCCGGCCGTCGTCGAGCAGCAGCCGCGCCGCCCGCCCCCGGATCAGCCCGGGCAGGCTGTCGCGCCGCGCCATCCCGTGCAGCGCGGCCGCCCAGCGGGATCTCAACCCGGCGACGGACGGGGGCAGTTCCGGGGCGGCCGGCTCCTCCCCGGCGGACGCCAGCAGCCCCACGGCCCGGTGCACCGCGTCCACATGGCCGCGCATCTCCGCGGCCCCGTCCCCGTCCAGCCCCGCGCAGGCGACGGGGAGCCCGACGAAGACCCGCTCGGCCAGCCCCACGGCGACCTCGGCCAGCCAACGCCGCCGCGACCCGCCCCCGGGTGTCCCGGCCGCCTCTCTCGTGGAGCCGTCCCGGACGTCGCCGTACCGCACGGCGCGGGCCAAAGCCGGGAGGGCCTGGGCGAGATGGCCCGCGTCCGTGTCGAGGGCGGCGCGGTCGACGAGGCAGCGCATGACGACGGAGAGGGCGTCCGGGAGGTCCGCCACGAGGCACTGTTCGGCGAGGGTCGTCAGCTCGGCCAGGGCCGGCGCCGAGACGGCGGCCGTCTCCGCGCACGCCGTGGCCGCGGTGAGCACCGTCGTACCCCAGACCGCCGCCTCGGCGACCCGTACCGACAGCTCCGGCTCCCACCGCAGCCGCCATGTCTCGCGGAACGTCCCCGTCGCGCCGCGTGACGCCAGCGGCTCGCCCCAGGGGATGTCGAGCAGCCGGAGCCGGTGCAGCAGCCGACTGCGGCCCGCGTCCGTCTCCTTGCGCAGGTCGAGCGGCAACTCCCGCTCCCGCGCCTCCGGTCTGAGCCGCAGGGTCCGCTGGGCGCGGGCCAGGTCCCGCTGCAGCGGTACGGCCGGGGCGGACTCCGGTACCTCGCCGAGGACGTCGCCGACGACGAGCCGGTCCTCGATCAGGGCCAGCGGCACGTCCGACCCGTCGCACATCACGGCCCGTACCGCGTCCAGCGTCTCGACCAGTCCGGGCAGCGGACGGTCGCGCAGCGCGGCGAGCGTGCCGGCCAGGCGCACGGTCTCGATCACATGGGCCGGGGAGACCGCGCGGTCCTCGCCGCGCAGCAGTTCGGCGACCTTCGCCAGCCACCGTTCGACGGGGCGGTCCGGCGCTTCGAAGAGGTGTACGTACCAGCCGGGCGAGGCGATGCCCGCGCCGTAGCCGCTGCGGCGGGCGAGCCGCCGGTGCGTCCACGGCACCCACGACAGCTCGGCCCTCACCTTCGGCAGCCCCTTCAGCAGCCGCCGGTCCGCCGTGACGGACGACGCCGCGGCCAGCGCCGGCACATGCCACGCTCCGCAGACGACGGCGACGCGGTCGCCGTGCGCGCGGCGCGTCTCGCGCAGCGTCAGCCGCATGTGCGCCTCGCGGACGAGGTCGCGCTCGTAGCCACCGTGGCCGTGGATGTCGCGGAGTACGCCCATCGCCTCGCGGAGTACCGCGAACGCGTCGAGCGCCGCCTGCCCGCGACCGCCGTCCTCCTTGCCCTCGACGTCCGCCGAGCGGTGCTCGAAGACGTCCTCCCACCAGCGCTCCGGGTCCTCGGATCCGGCGGCCTCGGCGAGTACGGCCAGCGGATCGATCCGCGCCGCGTCTACGGCGGGAGGCTCTCCCGGCCGTAGGTCCCACTCGTCCTCCGGCCCGAAGGCCAGGGTGTGCGCGGCCGGCAGGTCCATGAACCGCACGGGTACGCCGCGCTCCAGCGCCCAGCGGATCGCCACCCACTCCGGGGAGAAGTGCGCCAGCGGCCAGAACGACGCGCGGGCCGGCTCGTCCACCACGTGCGCCAGCAGCGCCACGGGCGGCCGCATCCCGGGATCGGCGGCCAGCTCCACGATCGCGTCGGCCTCCGGCGGCCCCTCGATCAGCAGCGCCCCCGGGCCGTACGCGTCGAGCGCCGCCCGCACGGCGCGCGCGGAGCCGGGCCCGTGGTGCCGTACGCCGAGCAGCAGCGGCTCGCCGGGTCCGCTCACGCGCCGGCCTCGCGGCACGCCCGGTAGAAGTCCTTCCAGCCGTCGCGCTCGCGCACCACCGTCTCCAGATACTCCTGCCAGATCACCCGGTCCGAGGCCGGATCGCGCACCACCGCGCCGAGGATGCCCGCGGCCACGTCGCCCGGCCGCAGCACGCCGTCCCCGAAGTGCGCGGCGAGCGCGAGCCCGCCCGTGACGACGGAGATCGCCTCGGCCGTCGACAGCGTGCCCGAGGGGGACTTGAGCTTCGTCCGCCCGTCCTCGGTGACGCCGTCGCGCAGTTCGCGGAAGACCGTGACGACCCGGCGGATCTCCGCGATCCCGTCCGGCGCCGCGGGCAGCCGCAGCGAGCCGCCGATCTGCTCCACGCGCCGCGTCACGATGTCCACCTCGGCCTCGGCCGTCGCGGGCAGCGGGAGGACGACGGTGTTGAAGCGGCGGCGCAGGGCGCTGGAGAGTTCGTTGACGCCGCGGTCGCGGTCGTTGGCGGTGGCGATGAGGTTGAAGCCGTGGACCGCCTGCACCTCCTCGCCCAGTTCGGGGACCGGCAGGGTCTTCTCGGAGAGGATCGTGATCAGCGCGTCCTGTACGTCGGCCGGTATCCGGGTCAGCTCCTCGACCCGGGCCGTCATCCCCTGGCGCATCGCGCGCATCACGGGGCTGGGGACAAGGGCCTCGCGGCTGGGGCCCTGGGCCAGCAGCTGGGCGTAGTTCCAGCCGTAGCGGACCGCCTCCTCCGGGGTGCCGGCGGTGCCCTGCACGAGCAGCGTCGAGTCGCCGCTGACGGCGGCGGCCAGATGCTCCGACACCCAGGTCTTGGCCGTGCCCGGTACGCCGAGCAGCAGCAGCGCACGGTCCGTGGCCAGGGTCGCCACGGCCACCTCGACGATGCGGCGCGGGCCCACGTACTTGGGGGTGATGAGCGTGCCGTCGGGGAGCGTGCCGCCCAGCAGGTACACCGCCACCGCCCACGGCGACAGCCGCCAGCGCTCGGGGCGGGGGCGGTCGTCCGCGGCCGCCAGCGCCGCGAGTTCCTCGGCGAACGCGACCTCGGCGTGGGGCCGCAGCGCGGCGGACCCGCCCGGGGCGCCGGGCGCGCCGGCGGCGGTCGATGCGGTCGTCATGGGCTCCTCCTCGCGGTGCACCGCGCGTCGAGCGACCGGGCGCGGGCATGGCCGACGGAACTGCTCCGGCCGCCGGACCGCGGGCCCGGCCACCAGTGCGGACTCCACCCTGCCGCACCCCACTGACAATCGCTGCCGTCCCAACGAACGCCCAGCTCACGGCCGTTGTCAGAGGCGCCCCCTAGCGTTGTCGCCATGACCCGGACCCAGGCCCGCTGGACCCCCACCCAGGTACTGGCGCTGGCCCCCGACGCCCCGTCCCGTGAGGCCGCGACGCACCTCGCCACGCCCACGTCCTGGTCCACCACAGGCACGTCCGCCTTCCTCGCCGGGTCGCCAACCCCGCCCCCGGGGACGGCTCCCGCGCCCACTCCGCGTGCGGAACGTTTCCCCTCACCCAGGGGGCCGGGGATCGATCCGGCCGCACCCGGGGCAGAGCCCTCCACGGCTCATCCCGCGGGCGGACCAGCCGAATCCACCGGCCAGGCAGGGGCGAAACCCGGTCAGAGCCCGGAGCGGGAGCCCCAGAGGACCACTCCGCCACCCGCCGAAACCTCATCGCCGTACCCCCCCACCGCGAAGGCGGCCGCCAAATCCCCGCACGCACCTCGGACGGAGCCCGCACCGCTGCCGCCGGAGGGGGCCCTGGGCACCGCACCGACCACCTTGCCCGCCCGGAGCCCGGCGGCAGAGCCCTCGGGAACGCTGCGCCCAGCCACGCCGACGGAGCCCGTCGGCACCGACGCGACCGCGCCCGCCCCAACGGCCCCTCGGGCGGAGCCTCCGGCCACCGACCCGACCGGCCCCACTTCAGGCAGTTCGGAGGCTGAGCCCGCCGGGACCAACGTGCCCCGACACGCCCCGACGGACGCCCGCACGAAACCCCTCGCTGCCACCCGGTCCACCCCCTCTCCAGGGGGCCCGGGGACGAAGCCCCCGCAGTCCACCCCGGCGCAGCCAGCCCGCGCGCACCCCACCACCCCACCTACCGAAGGCCCGGGGGCGGAACCGTCGAAAACCGCCTCGGCGCAGCCAATCCCCACGCAGCCGTCTACCCCCTCTCCAAGGGGCCCGGGGACGAAGCCCCCGCAGTCCACCCCGGCACAGCCGCCCCACCCACACGGCACCACCCCACCCCCCGGGGGCCCGGGGGCGGAGCCCCCGCACCGCCGCGGAGCAGTCGACGGCCGGCACGCAGATCGCGGTCTCCGACGTCCGC